>NZ_QUHY01000023.1:0-49574 GCF_003479865.1 Blautia sp. AM47-4 | reverse complement strand
ACGAGTACAAAGAGAAGGGGATAAGTATGCCCATATACAAACAAAAAGCAGGAATCATAGTTTTATAAATGCTTACGATTTCTGCTCTTTGCTAAAGTTAATGACATTGCTTAAATACTGGGTTTTTGGGATGTGCAATTTTGAGATTTTCCGATAAAATTCGAGTTTCATCTGCTTTCGTTTGTTCCTAATCATTTTCATTCGCCCTCTTCAAATATAGAGTCAATCTTTAAGTCGAAAAAGTCTGCACGAAAGTGCCGTATTCCAGAATTAAAATCGACTTCGATGTGACCTGCCTTATGGTAACCGCATTGCTCACCTTCTTCGGACTTGGAAGAATCGAAGGTCTTGGAATCGGAACGGTAGCAGCTGCTTTTACGATGGGAAAAGGTATTGTGCTGATGGGAAAACTGCTGGATAAAAAGTTTGCGTTTGTCTCCGTTTTATCACCGGAAAGACCGTAAAATGCAGGGCTGATATTTGATCGTAAAAAATTAGAAAAAAATGTAAAATCCTCTTGAAATCAAGGGGATTTTACTATATAATGAGCAGGACAAAAACAACTGCAGAGTAAGTTCATATGCGTAAAGTGCTCCCGGGATAGAGAGTAGCCAGGGAGACGAAAAGAGAAAATCTTGCGGTATATGAATTGCATCTCGCTGCAACAGAAGATAGAGACAAGAGATTATCTCCTATTGTAGTCAGATATCTGTAAAGGAGGTAATTTTTTATGCAGAAAAATGCAAATGAAACAGCAAAAGAAACAAAAAACATGTTTCTGCAGTCAGCAAAAGAGCTGAAAGCAGTCACAACCCTCGCAGCCTGTGCCATGTTCGCAGCGCTGGCGATGATTCTGAACCAGGTAGCATCGATTGATATCGGACCTTATGTCCGCATTGGATTTTCCGGAATCCCGAACCGCCTTGTCGATTACCTGTTCGGACCAGTGACAGGATGTCTTTTCTCCGGCATTCTTGATGTCGTAAAATATTTCCTGAAACCGAGCGGCCCGTTCTTCTTCGGATTCACCTTTAATGCGATGCTGGCATCTTTTATGTATGGATGCTTCTACTATCGCAAAAAACTGACCATCAAACGTGTGCTTGCAGCCAAGTTCATCGTTATGCTGACTGTCAACGTACTGCTGAACACCCTGTGGATCAGCATGCTGTATGGAAAAGGAATCATGGTGCTTCTTCCGGCACGTGCCTTAAAGAACCTGATTATGTGGCCGATCGATTCCATCATTTTCTATAGCCTGACGAAGTTGATCGAGCAGACCGGCGTCTTCCGCATGTTCCATGCAAGAACCGCTGCACAGGCACAGAGATAAAGAAAAATTCAGACACCATCAAAACGATACATTTACCAATCTGCAGAAAAGGTACTGTCCGCCAGAACAAAAAGGAAGCGGATGGGTTTTGTCGGAAAAGAAAAGCGAAAAAGAACTGCGGCAGGAACTTCCCCAAAAGGAAGCCTGCCGCAGTTCTTTTTGTATGAAAATCCCATCAGGCGGACAGCGATTTTACTGATATCCGTGATCTGACCAGTCATGGTTTTTGATCCGCTCGTAATCCTCCTCTGTAATCGGAAGAATCGTTCCATGCTTGTAGCCGTATGGGAACGAGAAGGAAGCATCAGAACGAACAAATTTTCCGGAAGCAAGGCTGTCTGCAACAAACGGCACATATCCCTGGCCGGCACCCGGAACGCCGTAGTAGTCAAGGAACAGACACCATCTGCTGTCATCAAGCTGTACTGCGGTCGGAGCCTCATAGAGACCGCTCTCTACATCTTTCATGCTCTCATCGAAGCTTTCCATCCGCACATACGGGCCGGCCGCATGGTCGGAGCGGAGCAGAATAATTTTCGCCGGATTGCTTTCACTCTTTACGAAAAGATAATAAACCCCATTCTCTTCATAGATCGCCGAATCAATCACGCCGCTGTCCTCTTTTTCGTACAGAACCTGCGGAGCTGAAAAATGAACAAAATCCTTCGTTGTGCTGTAATAGATTTTTTTGGGACCGTAATCGTTTGCTGCAGGGGAAGAAGACCAGTGCAGAACGTACTCACCGTTTTCTTTATCGTAAATCAGATCCGGTGCCCAGAGGCAGCCGAAGTCATCATCACCGATTTTTACAAGACGCTGGTCGCTCCAGTTTACGAGATCCTCTGATTCCCAGACGGAGAAATACTTGCTGCCGTTTCTGCCGATCTCATCCCAGGAATTGTGATACTGATTCCGCATACCGTAAGAAAGACTCAGGTCAGTGGCGAAAATATAATATTTCCCGGTTTCTATGCTGTGAGTGATAGTAAAGTCGCGTACACCCTTATCTCCATAATACGCCCAGAGAACAGGAGCGCCTTCGTTGACAGCTTCCCAGTGGAAACCATCGCGGCTGATGCCGAAATAAACCTGTTCGCCGTCCGGTGTTGTTTTTTCCCGAAAATGAACAAATAAATATGCCTGTGCCATAAAATAAAACTCCTTTATGCATATGTTTGGATGAAAAATTCAGATGTTCTGTTTTTCAGGCCATACCTTATACGGTTCCATTATTTTGTAAGACGGATCACATTCCAGCTGTGTTTTCCAAGAACGGTGTGCATTTTTCCATTCTCCAGTTTGGTGGCATCGGAATGGGTCGGAGTAACGTGGTTCGGATCTGCTTCGGTGTTGACCGCTTTCATATCGTCGTTTGTCAGCACGATGTGCTCAGCCAGACGGCATCCTTCGAACTGACGCAGATCGCAGGAAACCTCCATATCCTCATCCAGGCTCTTATTGACTGCAAAAATGGTCAGTGCATCGTTTTCCTCATCCCAGATGCAGACAGAATCGAGATACGGAGCTTCGCCGTACGTTTTGCTCTCGTAAACCGGTGTCAGAACCTGTGTATTTAAGACGGTTCCGCGGCCGTATACGCTTGCATGCATGTATGGATAGAAGATCGTCTGACGCCATGCACCGGTATCGGATGTCATGATCGGAGCGATAACGTTGACAAGCTGTGCGAGGCAGGCAATCTTGACACGGTCTGCGTGGCGCAGGAGTGTGATCAGCATGCTTCCGACGAGAAGTGCATCCTCAAAGTTGTAAACATCCTCAAGCTGATGCGGTGCGCGTACCCATTTCTCCAGCTTCTGATCCTGCTCATTGCTGTGATACCATACGTTCCACTCATCGAAGGAAAGGTTAATCTGCTTTTTGCCGTGTTTTTTCGCTTTGACTGCATCACAGATCGCAACTACACCGGAGATGAAATCATCCATGCCCTTGGAGCTTGCCAGGAAATCGACAGTATCATTTGCATAATTTCCGTAGTACTGGTGTAAAGAAAGGTAATCCACCTCATCATAGCATTCGTCCAGAACCGTATATTCCCAGGAACCGAAGGTTGGCATCGTAAGATTGGAGCTTCCGCAGGCAACAGTTTCGATCGTCGGATCCATGAATTTCATTAGACGGGAAGTCTCTGCTGCAATACGTCCGTACTCAGAAGCGGTCTTATGTCCCATCTGCCACGGTCCGTCCATCTCGTTGCCGAGGCACCAGAGTTTGATGTTGTGTGGATCTTTGTAACCGTGGGATTTTCTCAGATCACTGTAGTAGGTGCCGCCCTTGAAGTTGCAGTACTCCAGCACATTTTTTGCATCTTCCGGTCCGCGGGTTCCGAGATTGACGGCCATCATGATGTCACTGCCGGCTTTTTTCGACCAGTCCGCAAACTCATTCAGACCGAATTCGTTTGTCTCAATCACGCCCCAGGCAAGATCCGGTTTTGCAGGCCGTTTGTCTTTCGGACCTACGCTGTCTTCCCAGTGATAGCCCGAGACAAAGTTTCCGCCCGGGTAACGGACGATCGGTACCTGAAGCTCTTTGACAAGATCCAGGGTATCTTTTCGGAAGCCCTGCTCGTCGGAGAGAGCACTTCCTTCCTGATAGATGCCTTCGTAAACGGTGCGTCCCAGGTGCTCGATAAAGGAACCGAAGATTCGTTTGTCAACTTTTCCGGTAAGAAAATATTTGTCAATGATAATCTCTGCTTTTTTCATACTTAAAAATCCTCCTGTTAAAAGAAATGTTCGTTTTCAGACACGATCCAGAAAAACAAAGGATCACCGGCGTGTCTATGATTTTATTCCACCGTTTCGCTTTCGCTTTGGATAGTTTCAATTTTAGCAGGAAGATAGAAAAAAACCAGAGATTTTTGTCCGGCAAATTTGACTTTTTTTCCGGTTTTGCGGTAAAATAGGGAGAAGAAAAGAAAAGGGGAAACGAGAAGAATGGAATTTTCAGTTCATATTTGTGAATATAATAGATCCAACGCCGATTATGAGACGATATATCGGCCGGAGGGCAGCGGGGACTATCTGTTTCTGTTGTTTAAAACGCCGATGAAGGTGTATGACAGAACTGCGTTTTTCATTGCACAGGAAAATGCCTGCCTTTTTTACACGCCGGATCACGAGCAGCATTATCAGGCTGTTCAGAAGTTTCGCAACAGCTATGTCCATTTCTGGTGCGGTAAGAATCTGGGTGAAACGTATGGAATTCCGCAGAATGCTGTTTTTTATCCACAGAATACGGAAGCAATTGATGAGCTGATTCGCCTTTTGCAGAGGGAATATATTGTGAAAGATCCATACGCAGTGGAATATGAGGAAGCACTGGTTCGTCAGATGATGATTACGGCATCGCGCGGTATGCGGCTGTACCAGAAAGCGGCAGAGGAGCCGGCCGGACTGTATCAGGAATTCCAGGAGCTGCGCCTTAAGATGTTGAGCCATTATGAGAAAGGCTGGACGACAGAAAAGCTTTGCCAGATGGCCAATATGGAAAAAAGCCAGTTTTATTCTTATTATAAACAGTTTTTCAGCAGCACCCCGCACAGCGATCTGATTGAAGTACGGCTCGACAAGGCGAAAAATCTTTTGACAAATCAGGCACTTTCCATCGGACAGACCGCGGAAATCTGCGGTTTTTCCAATCTGTCTCATTTCAGCCGCTATTTCAAACGCCACTGCGGATGTTCTCCGCGGGAATGGCAGCAGCAAGGCGGAAAAAGCATAAAATATAAAGTGAAGTTGCAGGAAGATGAGAAATGCTATAGCTTTTCCCAATAGCTTATGATAAAATATTCAGAAGATGTTGGAGTCAAAAGGTACTTTGGCCATGATATCTTCAGAAAAAGTAAGAAAAAGGGAGAGCAGTATGAAAAAGAGAGAGTCATTTAACAGTCGGTGGGGATTTATCCTGGCCTGCATCGGCTCTGCAGTTGGAATGGGCAACATCTGGATGTTCCCTACCCGGGTTCCTTGTACGGAGGAGGTTCCTTTCTGATTCCGTATTTCCTGTTCGTTGCACTGATCGGCTTTACCGGTGTGAGCGGGGAGATGAGTTTTGGCCGTGCCACAAGATCCGGTCCGGTTGATGCGTTCGGTTTTGCATGTGAAACGAAAGGAAAACGAAAAGCCGGAGAGGCGCTTGGTCTGATTCCGGTGCTGGGTTCCCTGGCAATGGCGATCGGTTATACGGTTGTCATGGGGTGGATTTTCAGGTACATGATCGGAACCTTTACCGGAAAGACACTGTCAGCTGTGAGCGTAGAGGATTTTGCCGGAGCGTTTGAATCCATGGCATCTGCGTTTGGAAACAATTTCTGGCAGATCGTAGCTCTTGTGGTTGCGATGGTCATTCTGGCATTTGGTGTTGGTAAGGGAATTGAGAAGGTCAATAAGGTGCTGATGCCTGTTTTCTTTCTCCTGTTTGTTGCACTTGGTATCTATGTTGCCTTTCAGCCCGGTGCAGCGGATGGATACCGTTATATTTTCCGTGTGGAACCAAAAGCACTTGCAGATCCGAAGACCTGGATTTTTGCACTTGGTCAGGCATTCTTTTCCCTGTCTGTAGCCGGAAACGGAACACTGATCTATGGTTCCTATTTGTCAGATGGAGAAAATATTCCGGCCGCCGCCGGAAGAGTAGCATTTTTTGATACGCTCGCTGCTATGCTTGCTGCGCTGGTTATTATCCCGGCGATGGCAACTACGGGAGCACAGTTAAATACAGGAGGACCTGGACTTCTGTTCATTTTCCTTCCGAATTTGATAAAGTCTATGCCGGGTGGCGCGCTGATCGCAATCGTTTTCTTTGTCGCTGTCTTTTTTGCCGGCCTTACCTCTCTGATTAACCTGTACGAAGCACCGATTGCAACGGTACAGGAAAAATTTCATCTCGGAAGAGTAGCAGCCTGCGGTGTGATCGGGGTTATCGGTGTGGTCGTATCTCTTCTGATCCAGGGCATTGTATCCCAGTGGATGGATGTTCTGTCGATCTACATCTGCCCGCTCGGCGCCGGCCTTGCCGGAGTCATGTTCTTCTGGATCTGCGGAAAGAAGTATGTGCAGTCCCAGGTAGACAAGGGAAGAAGCAGCAAATTCACGGATCTGTATTATCCGATCTGCAAATATATCTACGTGCCGATCTGTGTGCTGGTTCTGATTCTCGGAATCGTGCTGGGCGGAATCGGCTGAAACGATGTTGATAGAAAACGCGCCTGTCGTGCGGAAAAAAAATCCGGCGGCAGGTGCGTTTTTTGATAAAATTTTTCAAATATATAAATCCGATTGAAATACTCGGAAAAAAGATCTACAATCGGAGGCGAAAACAGAGATTTTAACCTCGAAGCAAAATAAGGAGGATATCAATATGGGAAAAAATCTTTTAACAGTGAAAGATTTAACGGTAAATGTAGAAGAAAAAGAGATCCTGCACGGCGTCAATCTTACGATTGGAAAAGGGGAGACGCATGTGCTGCTTGGACCGAATGGTACCGGAAAGTCGACGCTTGGCAATACGCTGCTCGGCAATCCGAAATATAACGTGACACGCGGCGAAATCTGGTTCCAGGGAAAGAACATCACAGAAGAGCCGGTCAATGAACGCGCCAAAATGGGACTGTTTCTCTCGTTTCAGAATCCGCTTGAGGTGCCTGGCGTAACCTTAAGCTCTTTTATCCGCAGCGCCGTCGAGTTAAAGACCGGCAAACGGATGCGTCTGTTTGAGTTCCGGAAAGAACTGGAAAAAGCAATGGAAGTTCTGCAGATGGATCCGTCGTATGCAGACCGTGATCTGAATGTCGGATTTTCCGGCGGTGAGAAAAAGAAAGCCGAGATCTTGCAGCTTCTGATGCTCGAGCCGTCCCTTACCATTCTCGATGAGACCGACTCCGGCCTGGATGTCGATGCGGTCCGCACCGTTTCTGCCGGAATTGAGGCATACCGCAGAAAATGCGGAGGAAGTCTTCTGATCATCACGCACAGCACGAAGATTCTGGAATCACTGATGGTGGATCAGACCCACATCATGGTGGAAGGTGAAATCGTCAAAACCGGCGATGCATCTCTTGTAGAGGAGATCAACCGGGACGGATTTGGAAAATACGAAAAGTCACTGGCGTAAAACCGAAGGTACAGAAAGGATGAAAACGCTGTGAGAGAAAAAAGTTATGTAGAGGATATTGACCGAAGCATCTATGATTTCAAAGACGATGAAAAGGATGCCTATAAAGTAAAAGCCGGCCTGACGCCGGAAATTGTACAGAAAATTTCGGATGAGAAGAAAGACCCTGCCTGGATGCAGCTGTTCCGTCTGCGTTCTTTACAGATCTACAACCAGATGCCGATTCCGGATTGGGGTCCGTCGATTGAGGGTCTGAACATGGATGACATCGTAACGTATGTCCGCCCGAATACGAAAATGAAAGCAAAGTGGTCCGATGTGCCGGATGACATCAAAAATACGTTTGAGCGTCTTGGCATCCCGCAGGCAGAGCGGAAATCACTCGCCGGCGTGGGCGCACAGTATGATTCGGAGCTGGTCTATCACAACGTCCGCGCGGAAGTTGCGGCGCAGGGTGTTGTCTATACCGATATGGAGAGTGCGCTGCATGGTGAGTACGCGGATATGGTGCGGAAACACTTTATGAAACTGGTGAAACCGACCGACCACAAATTTGCCGCACTGCACGGAGCCGTCTGGTCCGGCGGTTCGTTTGTCTATGTGCCGAAGGGGGTTTCCGTGGAAATCCCGCTGCAGTCGTATTTCCGCCTGAATGCGCCGGGCG
This sequence comes from Blautia sp. AM47-4, assembly GCF_003479865.1. Lineage (NCBI taxonomy): Bacteria > Bacillati > Bacillota > Clostridia > Lachnospirales > Lachnospiraceae > Blautia > Blautia sp. AM47-4. The sequence goes on along the minus strand of NZ_QUHY01000023.1, from coordinate 41,439 downwards.
CAGGCCAGTTCGAGCATACGCTGATTATTGTCGATGAGGACGCGGACCTTCACTTTATCGAGGGCTGTTCCGCACCGAAATACAATGTGGCCAACCTCCATGCCGGATGTGTGGAGCTGTTTGTCGGAAAGAATGCAAGACTCCGTTATTCTACGATTGAAAACTGGTCGAAGAATATGTACAACCTGAACACGAAGCGCGCGCAGGTCGAGGAGGGCGGAAAAATCGAGTGGGTTTCCGGTTCATTCGGCTCCCACGTTTCCTACCTGTACCCGATGAGCGTGCTGAAAGGAAGAGGCGCAAAGATGGAATTTACCGGCATCACGTTTGCCGGTAAGGGCCAGAATCTCGATACCGGAGCGAAGGTTGTCCACAGCGCGCCGGATACGAGTTCCTATATTAACACGAAATCGATCTCGAAGGACGGCGGCATCAGCACCTTCCGTTCGTCAGTCTCTGTAACAAAAGCGGCAAAGAACACGAAATCAGCCGTTTCCTGCCAGTCTCTGATGCTCGATGATATCTCCCGGTCGGACACGATTCCGGCGATGGATATCCGTACAAAAGATGCGAACATCGGCCATGAAGCACAGATCGGAAGCATCAGCGATGAAGCCGTCTTTTATCTGATGTCGCGCGGCATGACGGAAGAGGATGCGAGAGCGTGCATCGTCAGCGGATTCGCGGATGATGTTTCAAAAGAACTGCCGCTGGAGTACGCGGTGGAGATGAACAATCTGATCCGCCTCGAGATGAAGGGCAGCATTGGATAAGGAGGCCAGACACATGGAAGAACAGAACAGCATGAAAATCAACCAGCTTCCATCGAAAACATGGTACTGGCTGGGATTAAATGATACAAAAGTAAAATGGGCGGCGGGTGCGCCGTGTGAAATCTGCGCGGAAGAGCCGTCTGCGGATGATGAGATAACGGGTTTTCCGGAAGCTATGAATACCGGGGCAGGAAAAGAGACGGATGTCCTTTTTGCACCGGAGCAGACGAAAAACTGGAATGTCTCTGCAAAGGAGGGGCAGACGAAACAGGTCACGCTTTCCATCGGACAGGGAAAAGAGACGGTTTCATCCGGAAAGATCCGCGCGGTGGCAGAAGAGGGAGCTTCCCTTACCGTTTTCGAGGTATTTGAACCGGCACAGGCAGCGGGACAGCTCGCGGTGCGGACAGAACTTTACGCGAAAAAAGACAGCCGCATCCGGCTCGTGCAGGTGATGATGCGCGGTGAGGGACAGGAGCTTTTAAATGATGTCGGATGCATCTGCGAGGAAAATGGTGCACTGGATCTTTTACAGGTCGTTGTCGGAAAAGGCGATGTCTATGACGGTATCTGGACCGAACTGCAGAAGGATCACGCATCACTGCAGGCAGAAATCGGCTATCTTCTGCAGAATCAGCAGAAATTTGATGTCAATCTGAATGTGCGCCACTTCGGAAAAGTAACCGAGAGCACGATCCAGGCAGACGGAACGCTGATGGATGCGGCGGAAAAGATCTTCCGCGGCACAATCGACTTTGTGCGCGGTTCGGCAGATTCCGTCGGAGCAGAGACAGAACAGGTATTGCTGCTCGGCGATGATGTAGTCAACAAGACGATTCCTGTGATCCTCTGTGCAGAGGAAAACGTACAGGGAAGCCACGGCGCGGCAATCGGAGAACTCGATGAAGAGACACTGTTTTACTTCGGTGCGCGCGGCATGGACCGTACACAGGCAGAAAATACGATGGCGCGGGCGAAACTGGAAGCAAAAATCCAGAAGATCGGCGATGCGGACATCGAACAGAAAGTAAAAACACAGCTTGCGGAGGTGCTTGACCGTGACAACAGATAACATCAGAAAAAATTTCCCGCTTCTGCAGCAAATGGACACGATCTATCTGGACAACGCGGCGACGGCACAGCGCCCGTCATGCGTTCTTGTTGCAGTACAGGAATTTTACGAACAGAAAAATGCAAATCCTCTGCGAGGATTCTATCCTTTAAGCCTGGAGGCGACGGAGAGCTATCAGGAGGCAAGAAAGACCGTACAGGAGTTTATTCATGCAGAAGAGCCGGAGGAGATTATTTTTACCCGGAATACAACGGAAAGCCTGAACCTTGTGGCATACAGCTATGGCCTGAACTTTTTAAAGGAAGGCGACGAGATCGCTGTAACAATCATGGAGCATCACAGCAATCTGCTTCCGTGGCAGATGGTGTCGCGTATGACTGGGGCAAAGCTCCATTATCTGGAATGTACCAGTGAGGGCGAGCTGACCGATGAGGAGCTCCAAAAGGGCATTAATGAGAGAACACGTCTTGTGGCTGTTGCGCAGGTATCGAATGTGCTCGGCTGCGTGAATCCGATCCAGAAAATCACGGAGATGGCGCACCGCGTGGGAGCCGTTGTCGTTGTGGACGGCGCCCAGAGCGTTCCGCATATGCCGGTCGACGTACAGGCGCTGGATGCAGATTTTCTCGCCTTTTCCGGCCATAAGCTGATGGGCCCGATGGGAATCGGCTGTCTGTATGGAAAACGGGAACTGCTGGAAAAAATGCCGCCGTTTTTAACCGGAGGCGAGATGATCGATTCCGTTTACCGCGACGGAGCCGTTTTTGCACCGGTTCCGCAGAAATTTGAGGCGGGAACGGTAAATGCAGCCGGTGCGGTGGGGCTGGCCGCAGCGATCCGGTATCTGCAGGAAAAAGGATTTGATTATATCCAGAAAAAAGAGCTGGAACTGACGCAACGTGCTATGGAAGGACTCGGCGCGCTGCCGTACGTTCATATCCTCGGTTCCAAAGATCCGGCCAACCACACGGGCATCGTTTCGTTTACGATTGACGGCGTGCATCCGCACGATGTGAGCGAAATTCTTTCTTCTGACGGCATCGATGTGCGGGCAGGCCACCACTGTGCACAGCCGCTTCTGGAATATCTTGGCGTCCGAAGTTCGACAAGAGCCAGCATGATGTTTTATAATACACCGGAAGAGATTGATGCACTGATCGAAAGTGTATCCACAATCAGAAGGAGAATGGGCTATGGAGAGTAGAGGATTTTATAACGAAATTTTGACGGAGCACAATCTGCGTCCGGAATTCAAGCATGATCTGCCGGATGCGGACATCGTACTCGAGGGCGTCAACCCAAGCTGCGGCGATGATATCTGGCTGAAATTAAAAGTCGACGGCGATGTGATCACGGACGGTGCGTTCGTGGGCGACGGCTGTGCGATTTCGCAGGCATCGGCGGACATTATGCTCGGCATGATCATCGGAAAGACGAAGGACGAGGCACTGCGCCTGGGAAATCTGTTTCTGCGCATGATCAAAGGAGAAGCATCCGACGAGGAGATTGACGAACTCGAGGAGGCTGGTGCACTGAAGGACATCTCCCACATGCCGGCAAGAGTGAAATGTGCAGTGCTTGGATGGCATACGCTGGAAGAGGCATTTAAACAGGAAAAATAAGAACAGAAAAACTTTTTGCATTTCTGAGAAAAAGTATCACTTTACCCACTTGCAATTTTTAAAAAATTAGTTATAATGAATTATAGTTAGTAAAGGCTAACCAAAGTGAATCAATCATTGTTATCTCCCGTCTGCGGATCCTGGACACTTCGCAGGCGGGAAACTCCAGAAACAAACGAGAAAGGAGCACACGAAAAGTGAAGAGCCTGAAAATTGAGGAAGTAAAAGGAAGAGAAATTCTGGATTCCAGAGGAAACCCAACCGTAGAAGCTGAGGTTGTTCTTGCAGGAGGCGTTGTAGGACGCGGCATGGCACCAAGCGGCGCATCTACCGGTGAGTTTGAGGCACTGGAATTACGAGATGGAGATAAAGCAAGATACCTTGGAAAAGGTGTGCAGAAAGCAGTAGAAAACATCAACACCGTCATCAACGATACCTTAAAAGGTATGGATGCATCCGATACCTACGCTGTAGATAAAGCTATGATCGATGCGGACGGAACAAAGGATAAATCCCGCCTGGGTGCAAACGCCATTCTGGCTGTATCCATTGCCTGCGCAAGAGCAGCAGCAAACGCACTTGAGATTCCGCTGTACCGCTTCTTCGGCGGCGTTTCCGGAAATCGTCTGCCGGTTCCGATGATGAACATCATCAACGGCGGATGCCACGCACTTTCTTCCGGCCTGGATGTACAGGAGTTCATGATCATGCCGGTTGGAGCATCTTCTTTCAAAGAGTGCTTAAGATGGTGCGCTGAGGTCTTCCATGCACTGGCTGCCATCTTAAAAGAGCGCGGACTGGCAACATCGGTTGGAGATGAAGGCGGTTTTGCACCGGCTCTGAAATCCGATGAAGAAGCCATCGAGACCATTCTTGAGGCAGTGAAAAAAGCAGGCTACGAGCCAGGCAGAGACTTCAAGATCGCGATGGATGCTGCTTCCTCCGAGTGGAAGACAGGAACCAAGGGTGAATACAAACTGCCGAAAGCCGGCACTGTATTTACTTCCAAAGAGCTGATCGCTCACTGGAAAGCACTGGTAGAGAAATATCCGATCATCTCCATCGAGGATGCTCTGGATGAAGAAGACTGGGAAGGCTGGAAAGAGCTGACCGCAGAGCTTGGCGGAAAAGTACAGCTTGTCGGTGACGACCTGTTTGTAACCAATACTGAGCGTCTGGCAAAAGGTATCTCCCTTGGCTGCGGAAATTCCATCCTGATCAAACTGAACCAGATCGGTTCTGTATCTGAGACCCTTGAGGCAATCAAAATGGCTCACAAAGCAGGCTACACCGCAATTTCCTCCCACCGTTCCGGTGAGACCGAGGATACCACCATCGCAGACCTGGCTGTTGCCCTGAACACCTGCCAGATCAAGACCGGTGCACCGAGCCGTACCGAGCGTGTTGCAAAATACAACCAGCTTCTCCGAATCGAAGAAGAACTTGGAACGGCCGCTGTATACCCTGGTGCAAGAGCATTTAATGTGACACAGGACTAAGCAGTAAATAACATAATACCATAAAAAAAGACAAGATCCTTCCTCTTAAAACCAACCATAAATAAGTGTCCCCGGGGCCGTTGAAAAACGTGTTTCCCGGGGATTCTTGCATGCGGGGGAGGGGTATATGAAAAAACACTTGACTTGAAGCGGACTTGAAGTGTTATCCTATCTAGGAAAATGTAAAAATAAGGGGGATATATCGAAATGAGCGAAAGATTATGGAATATTCTTCTGGATTCTTTCTGGAAAATCTTTCTGCCGGGCCTTAAGGTGACGATTCCGCTTACTGTAATCTCGTTTTCCATTGCACTTGTAATTGCGACGGCAATGGCTATGGTACAGTTTGCAAACATCAAAGGCCTTCGTCAGATTGCACGTTTCTATATCTGGATTTTCCGCGACCCCGCTTCTGGTCCAGCTTTTCGTTGTGTTTTACGGACTTCCGCGCGCCGGTATTCTGATCGATCCGTTTCCGGCGGCAGTTCTCGTCTTTTCCCTGAATGAGGGCGCCTACAGTGCCGAGACGATGCGTGCGGCCCTGGAAGCCGTTCCGGCAGGCCAGCTCGAAGCCGGCTACTGTGTCGGCATGTCGTATCTGCAGATCATGCGGAGAATTATCCTTCCGCAGGCGATGCGCACCGCTTTCCCGCCGCTTTCCAACTCTCTGATCGCCATGGTAAAGGATACTTCCCTTGCCGCAAATATCACCGTAACGGAGATGTTTATGGTAACGCAGCGGATTGTAGCGCGCACCCATGAGCCGCTGGCACTGTATATTGAAGTAGGACTGATCTACCTGCTGTTCTCCACTGTGCTCACGAAGCTGCAGGGAATCGGAGAGAAGAAACTGAGTACATATCAGAAAAAAGGGGAATAAGCCATGCTGGAAATTAAAGGATTAAAGAAAGCGTTCGGCAGCCTGGAAGTATTAAAAGGTGTAGATTTAAAAGTAAAACAGGGCGATGTTGTTGCAATCCTCGGTCCGAGTGGTTCGGGAAAAACGACGATGCTGCGCTGTGTCAACTTTCTGGAGCATGCGGACGGCGGCAGCCTGATCTTTGACGGGAAAGAATATCCGTTCCACAACATCAGCAAAAAAGATATCGCGGCGATCCGTCAGAAAACCGCATTTGTATTTCAGAACTATAACCTGTTCCTGAACAAAACAGCCCTTCATAACGTAACCGAGGGCCTGATCATCGGCAGAAAAATGCCAAAAACCAGGGCGGAGGAAAAAGCGCGTGCAGCGCTTGAAAAAGTAGGCATGCTGGACCGTGCGGACTACTATCCGCATCAGCTTTCCGGCGGACAGCAGCAGAGGGTGGCAATCGCCCGTGCACTGGCAACCGATCCGGAAATTATCTATTTTGATGAGCCGACCTCAGCACTCGACCCGGAGCTGACCGGCGAGGTGCTTGGTGTTATGCGCCAGCTTGCCAAAGAGGGAATGACAATGCTCGTTGTCACGCATGAGATGGGCTTTGCAAGAAACGTTTCGAACAAAGTTGTCTTTATGGAAAACGGCGTTGTCGTTGAGGAAGGTCCGTCGAAGGAATTTTTCGCAAATCCGCGGGAAGAGCGGACGAGAACATTTTTGCAGAATATTGAACAGCATTACGAGTAAGGTATCCCGCAAAGCGGCAAATCCTGCCCGGAGCACGGAATCCGGACAGTTTGCAATAAAGAAAACAGAAGAAGCAAAGGCAGCTTCTTCCAGAACAAAACAAAAAAGGAGTGGCGAATATTATGAAAAAGAAAATGGCAGCAGTATTTCTGGCAGGTATCCTGACATCATCCTTTTTACTGACCGGATGCGGAAACAGCACGGCAGATAACAGCAGTGCTTCTTCCTCTTCATCAGCATCTTCTGCAAGTGCGTCTGGGGATCTTTTAGAGCAGATCCAGAGCAAGGGTGAGATCGTTGTGGCAATGGAAGGAACCTGGGCACCGTGGACGTATCACGATGAGGACGACAACCTGGTCGGCTATGACGTAGAAGTGGCACAGCAGATCGCAGAGAAACTCGGCGTGAAAGCAACCTTTGTAGAGGGTGAGTGGGACGGCCTTCTTGCAGGAATCGATTCCGGCCGGTACGATATCATGGTAAACGGCGTAGATATCACAGAGGAGCGCGCTGAGAAATACAGCTTTTCCGATCCATACGCATACAACCGCACCGCTGTTATCGTAAACTCTGCTAACGATGAAATCCAGTCCATGGAGGATCTCGACGGAAAGAGCACCGCGAACACCATTTCCAGTACGTATGCAGAAGTTGCCGAGAAATATGGCGCAGCCGTTACCGGTGTTGACGATCTGGAGCAGACTTTCGAGCTTCTCTTAAGCGGCCGTATCGATGCAACTCTGAACGCAGAGGTAACGTATTACGATTATATGAAAGCACACCCGGATGCAGAGATCAAAATTGCATGTCTCGATCCGGAATCCACAAAAGTCGGTATTCCGATGAAAAAAGGCGATGAGACCAAGACGCTGCTTGAGGCAGTCAACAAAGCACTTGGCGAGCTCGCAGAAGAAGGAACACTGACAGAGCTTTCGGAAAAATATTTTGGAACGGATATCTCCAAAGAAGCAGCAGAATAAGATACAAAATAAAGAAGGTTACAGATCATGATTGCAAATTATCATACCCATACATGGCGGTGCCGCCATGCGGACGGAACGGAGCGGGAGTATGTGGAGCGCGCGATTGAGGGCGGCCTTAAAATTCTCGGTTTTTCCGACCATTCGCCTTATCCGTTCCCGGACGGCTACGATTCCGGCATGCGGATGCGGCTCGATCAGGTGGAAGGCTATGTAGACACCGTGCTGGCATTGAAAAAAGAGTATGACAAGGATATTGAAATCCATCTCGGACTCGAAACAGAGTATTTCCCGAGATTCTGGGATCAGCTGATTGATTTTTGTCGGACTATCCGTTTGAGTACTTTGTGCTTGGCCAGCACAGCCTGGGAAATGAGATCGAAAAGATTCTCTACAGCGGCCATGGAACAACAGACGGAAGCTACCTGAAACAGTATGTGGACCAGTGCCTGGCAGGCATCGATACCGGAAAATACCTGTATCTGGCACACCCGGATCTCTTTTTATTCAACGGCGACGAAGCAGTGTTCGACCGGGAATACCGGAGACTCTGCCGTGAGGTGAAAAAGAGAAACATTCCGCTGGAGATCAATTTCCTTGGTCTGATGGAAGAAAGATGGTATCCGAACGAGAAGTTCTGGAAGATCGCCGGCGAAGAAGGAAACACCGCCGTTTTCGGCTGTGATGCCCATACGCCGAAAGCCGTCTGGAATCCGGAGACGGAACAGAAGGCACTGCAGCTGGCAGCAAAATACGGTCTGAAAGTACAGGAAACCGTTCCGATGCCGAAGACATTTTAACAGAAGCAGAAAAAGCTGTTCTTTTCTGGTGAGAGTTTTGAAAACTCCGCGGAAAAGAACAGCTTTTTTGATATGAGATTTTTTATGCTTTTTTGTGTGCATCAGCCGTACCGCCTCTTCCCGCTGTTTCAGAATCTTCTGAATCGAAGTCCAGTAAACAATCATTGAGACAACCGGCCCGATCAGGTCGGAAATAGGTTCCACGTAGAAGATGTTTTCCAGTGCAAAGAACCGCGGCAGAAGAAACAGAGCGGTAAAGTAGACGAATTTCCGGAAGAAGGAGAGTGCAAACGAATAGCGCACGCAGCCCATTGCAGTAAAGCCGTCTACAATCTCGTACTGAATGCCGAGCGGAATGACTGAGAGTGTCGAAATATGAATCGCGCGGACCACCATCGAGACGATCTGCGGATCGGAAGTAAAAGCTGCGCAAACAGTGTTCCGGCGGCATTGGAGACGAGGAACATCAAGGTCGTAAATCCGGCACAGAGTGCGATGATGGTTTTCTGTGCCTCAAGAATACGCCTGGAATTTCCAGCTCCATAATTGTATGCGAGGATTGACTGCGTTCCGCCACTGATTCCGCCGAGCGGTATCGTAATAATCAGCATAAAGCTCTGAACGATCGTTGCACAGGTGATGAAGCTGTCTCCCTGTCCGGCGGGTGCATATTGCTGCAGGACGGCGTTCATCGCAATGATCATCACATTGTCGATGGCAATGATTAGAAACGGAGTAAAACCGACTGTCAGAATGCGTTTCATGATCGCAAATGAATACCCGCCGAAGGTGATGCGGATCGGAATCGTCTTTCCGAACAGAATATGCAGCACATACAGACAGCTTGCGATCTGGGAGAGCACGGTTGCAATTGCTGCGCCGCGCACGCCGAGATGCAGAACGAAGATAAACACAGGGTCCAGCAGCAGATTCAGGACGGCGCCTAGCAGAACAGATTTCATTCCCTCACTGGCAAAGCCCTGGCAGATCACAAACTGGTTCAGGCCGGTCGATAAAAGCGCAAACACAGAGCCGGAAACGTAGATCATAAAATAGGCTCTGGCGTAAGGATACGTAACGGTGCTGGCTCCGAATGCCATCAGCATCGGGCGGGTTAAAAAAAGCGCCGCGGCTGTCAGAACGAGGGACAGGGAAACAAGCATCAGAAACGCATTAGCCAGGATGCGGGATGCCTCTTTTTCATTTTTCTCTCCGAGCCGGATGCCGAGCAGCGGTGCGCCGCCGACCCCGATGAGGGAGGAGAACGCGCCGATCATGGTGAGAATGGGACCGCAGACGCCGACACCCGCGAGCGCCAGATCACCGACAGAGGCAATGTGGCCGATGTACATACGGTCTACAATGCTGTACAGAACACTCACGAACTGTGCCAGCATGCTCGGAAAAGCAATACGGGGAACCAGTTTTCCGATCGGGTCGGTTCCGAGATGGTTTACAGTTTTCATAGAAAAATACCTTGTCGTTTTTTAGGTTTGGGAACAGACAGCAAAAAACATGCCCGAAACAAAATCCGGAAGACTTTGTTTCGGACATGCCGCTTTTGGTCTGTTCTGATAGATCAGCTGACAGAAAAATTATTCAGCAAGAGTGGTCAGATCTACTTTGAAATCGTCAGATCCCTGTCCGTCTACGGTGTAGTAAGCGGCTCTCTGCTCTGCGTTCAGGTAGATTTTGATCTCGCCTTTTAATCCGTTTGCTTTTACTTCTTTTTTGATGACTGCTTCGAGGTCTTTCATAGATACTTTTGTCTCGAAGATCTCAAGAACGGTATCAGATACTTTTGTCATTTTACGTGGGGTTTTGGTTGCTTCTGCCATGGTTTCCGTGGTCTCCTTTTTTACTGTTTTTTTAACGGTTTCTTTTTTGGTTGCTTTTTTCGGCTCTTTTGCAGCTTCTGCTTTTCCTTCTGCTGCTTCTGTATGTAAGGTTTTTTCAGTCGTTGGTTTTACTTCTTTTGCCGGTGCCGCTGTCTTTACAACGGTTTCCGCTGTTTTTGCAGCTTCTGCAGCCTGCTGTTTCGCTTTGGCCATTTTTTTCATGGTTCTTTTATTCATTTTATTCACTCCTCTATGCGATATCTCTAATAAATTACCATGTTTTTTGCGTTCTGTCAAATTTAAATTCGAGAAAACAGCGGCTTTAGGATTGTACACGGCGGAGCACAGAAAAGATTTTTTCAGAATCCCAGATCTGCGGAACAGGGTAGGTGGGATTTGCTTCTTTTAAAGCACGGCGTGCTATTTCTGTGTAATCATTCGGCGAAAGGTGCGGCAGAGTGGATGGAATGTCAAACGAATCGCGCATAGCCTCGATAGCTGCAATCATCCGCTCAGCCTTTTCAGAAACGGTATCTCCGCCGAGAGAAAGCGCATCGGCGAGAACGGCAAGTTTAGGCGCAATGCAGGAACCGTATTCGCGCAGAACAGCAGGCAGCAGAACCGCGTTGGCTCTTCCGTGCGGAATGTGGTACAGTGCACCGACGGCGTGGGCAATGGCATGGACGTAGCCGACAAAGTTGTTGGTAAAAGCGAAACCGGCCAGATACGATGCATGAAGCATTTCCTGCCGTGCGGCAAGACGGGAGCCGTCACGCCAGGCTTCGGGCAGGGCATGGAAATTTTCGCAGACTGCCTCGATGGATGCATTCTGCACGCTGCGGGAGGCGAAGAGGTTCAGAAAAGCTTCCATGGCATGGGTCAGGGCATCCATACCGGTATCTGCGGTCATAGAGGACGGGAGGCTGATCGTAAGACGCGGATCGAGAACTGCCGTATCCGGGATCAGACAGAGGTCATTGACGGCGTATTTGTATGGTTTCCCGTCGATACAGTCTGTGATGACAGCTGCCGCCGTTGCCTCCGAACCGGTTCCGGCTGTCGTCGGCACGGCAAACAGCGGCGGAAGTTTCCGACGGACTTTCAGGAGGCCCCGCATCGCAGGAACCGTCTTTTTCGGACAGCAGACGCGGGCACCGATCAGCTTTGCTGTATCGAGAACGGATCCGCCGCCGATGGCGAGGATAGCCTGAGCCTGAATCTGCTGATAAAGACGGAAACCCTGTTCCACGCTCTCAATCTGCGGATCCGGGGCGATTTCGGAGAAAATGGTGACGGAAATGTTTTCTTTTTTACAGCCATCCAGCAGAGACGTCAGTGTTCCGCGGCGGACAAAGCCGGGGGTAGTCACCAGGAGAATCCGGGAGATCCGGCGTTTCCGGAATAACGCGGGGAGCAGCAGAACGGCATCCGGTGCTGCAAGGAGTGTCTGTTTCTTATGCTCTGTCAGATGAAGAACGCGGCTCAACACCCACTGCCGGGTGCGGAACCAGAAAATGGAATGCATCAATCAAGTACCTCCATAAAAAATCGTGAGAATCGTATATCTCTTATTGTAACAGTGCACGGCAGGTTTTTCAATTCGTATAGGAATTTTGAATCTTCCGTGAAAAGAATTGACAGTGTAAAAAATGCGTGTTATAGTACAAATAGAACAGATAAAGAGAGCCAGGAATTGTTCACCTGGGAAATCAGGAAAAGGCTTGACTGGAGGTGCCTGATGATGGAAACAAAAAGAGATTATTATGAAGTATTAGGCGTCAGCCGGAATGCAGACGAGAAAGAAATCAAGCGTGCATACCGGAAACTGGCGAAAAAATATCATCCCGATACGAATGCGGGAAACCCGGATGCGGAAAAGAAATTTAAGGAAGTGACAGAAGCGTATTCTGTCTTAAGCGATCCGGAAAAGAAGAAAATGTACGATCAGTTCGGATTCGCGGCGTTCGACCAGGGAGCCAGCGCGTACAGCCAGCAGGGCGGTGGAAATCCGTACGGCAGTGCGTATGGAAACCCGTTCGGCGGAAGCGGAAACAACGGCGGCTATCACGAATTTCACTTTGAAGGAAACGCGGACGATATGTTCGGCGATTTCTTTGATCAGATGTTTCATGGCAAAAGCCGTGGATTCGGAAGCGAGCGGTATACGCGTTCGGGAAGCAGCAGACATCCGTTTGAGGATGCATTTTCCGGCCGCGGTACGGCAGAGGATCTCGATCTGCACGCTGAGGTTTCGATCCGCCTGGAGGAAGCGGCATCGGGCTGTGAAAAACAGATTACCCTGCGGAACCCGGATGGAACGACCAATACGCTGCTGGTTAAAATCCCGGCCGGTATCGAGAACGGAAAGAGCATCCGTCTGCGCGGCAAAGGCCATACAGGATCAAACGGCCGCCGCGGCGATCTGCTTTTGAAGGTCAATGTAGAAGAAAAGAAAGGTTTTGAACGGCGCGGAATGGACATCTACACGACGATTCAGATTCCATACACAACGGCAGTCTTTGGCGGCGAAGCGCGTGTCTCGACACTGTACGGAGATGTGGTCTGCAAAATCAAGGAAGGAACACAGTCCGGCAGTAAGCTCCGTCTGCGCGGCAAGGGCATGGTATCGATGAAAGATGCGAACGTGCACGGTGATCATTATGCGACGATTGAGATTGCTGTACCGCGCAGTCTGAACCGCACAGCACGCCAGAAACTGATGGAATATAAGGAAGCGTGCTGAAAATGTGAAGAAACTGTGAAATCGGAAAATCCGGGTTGACAAATTGTGTTCGTGGTATTATATTACAACTAGAACAAAGAAAAGGAATCAACAAGAAACCAATTCTTCCTTGCATGTTCCCAAACATCCTGTTCCAAGAAACTTATTCATAGCCACAAGGCAAAGCAAACTTAACACCCTTCACAAGATAAGAAGCCTGCTAAGAATCAGATTTTTGGAGGAAAAGGTAAATGAATACTTTAAAAGCTGAAAAGAGAAGTTTGGATGTAAAAGCAAAAAGACTCAGAAGAGAAGGATACGTTGTCGGCAATGTATTCGGCAGAGAGATGAAAGAATCCATTCCAGTTAAGATGGTAAAAAGAGATGTCGAGAAACTGCTGAAGACAGACCACAAAGGCAGCCAGATTATGCTGGATGTCGACGGAACCGCATACGATGTCCTGATCAAAAATGTTGATTATAACCCGGTAGCCGGACAGATCGATTCGATCGAGTTCCAGGCACTGGTCAGCAACGAGAAAGTTCATTCCGTTGCAGAGATTGTCCTTGTAAACCATGAAAAGATCGCAGAAGGCGTTCTGCAGGAGGATCTGAACGAGGTTGCCTACATGGCATACCCGGCATCCCTGGTCGATCAGGTAATGGTCGATGTCGGAGAGATGAAGATCGGTGATGTCATCCGCGTCAAAGATCTGTCCCTGGCCGCTGACCCGGATATCACCATAAAGACCAATCCGGAATCCATTGTCGTAAGTCTGATGGCTTCCCACAACGTAGAAGCACCGGCAGAAGATACCGAAGCAGCAGAAGAGAAATAAACAGAATAAGCACATACAAAGAAATCCGAAGGCGTCAAAAACCTTCGGATTTTTTGCGTAAAAAATATGGTTTGAATCGATCAGACATAACTCATGAAGCCTTTTCCGATAATTTCGCTGCTCTTTGTGATCGCAATAAACGCGGTCGGCTCGGTATCATGAATAAACCGCTGAAGATAGACGGCCTGCTTGACATCCACAACCGTGAGAATGACTGTCCGCTGCTGGTCGGAGTAAGCGCCGACGGCGTCGTAAAGGGTTGCGCTGTGATTGAGATCCTTTGTGATGAAATCGCAGATCGGCTGCGGATTGTTGGAGATAATCGTAAAAAATTTATTCAGCTTCATCCGCTCAATCGTTTTGTCAATCAGCAGTGTTTTCGCCATCAGACCGAGAACCGAACAAAGTCCGGTTAAGGTATCGAAAATCAGGAAAGCAAGGATGACAACGATGAGGTCGGTCACCAGCAGGGCAGTGGAAATATTCATTGTAGAATATTTTTTAATAATCATGGCGATGATGTCTGTGCCGCCGCCGGAGGCATTCTCAAAAAACAGCAGTGCTGCCGCCAGTGCCGGAAGAATAATGGCAAAGCAGAGCTCCAGCATGATCTCATCGGTAAGCGGATGTGCCATCGGAAACAGCTTTTCAAAAATGTTCAGAAGAACCGAGGAAAGCACGGTCACGTAGCTGTCTTGACGCCGAAGTTCCGCCCCAGCACAGCAAAACCAACCAGCAGAAGCAGCAGGTTGATAAAAAGGTTGATCTGTGAGGCAGTGAACGGAAGAAACCGGCAGATGACAACGGCCATACCGGATACACCGCCGAAAGAAAAATTATTAGGGAATTTAAAAACATAAATTCCAATGTCCATGATCAGAACAGCTGCGGTAATGACAGCATATTCTTTTAACGTTTGTAATGCAGGCTGCGATGCCTGTTCTTTTGTGTCCATTTTTTTGCTCCTTTATTTGAATTTGAGGCGACCTTTATTTTATTATAGAAGAAACTTTTTTGAATAACAGCTAATAATGTATCCCCCTCTTCAAACATAGCATGGCATAGGGTAGTTTGTCCAGTTACATTTTCCTTATTTCCATTTTTCCGTTTTCCGATGGTTGTATCCAATTTATTTCTGTGGTATGATGAAGGGCAGGATCTTTTTTCGGAAAGAAAAAAATCTGCAGTTTCTGTTTCAAAATGTTTCGAAAAAAGAAGAAAAAACAGAAACAAAAATGGAGGAAGAAACATGAAAAATACAAAGGTTTATGTTGATTTTATAACAGAGAAACTGAAAAAACTGCTCTCCATCGACAGCCCGACCGGCTACACGAAAGATGCCATTGCATGGCTGAAAGCAGAGTACGAAGCGATGGGCTATGCGCCGGTGATCACCACAAAGGGCGGCCTTCTGGTGCAGCTTGCCAAAGGCTGTGAAGGAAACGGCGGTGTCCTTGTGGAGACACATACCGATACGCTCGGCGGCATGGTAGCGGAAGTGAAAGGAAACGGCCGTCTTCGTCTCACCGCGCTCGGCGGTATGAATCCGAACAATGCGGAGACGGAAAACTGCGTTGTCATCACAAGAGACGGAAAACGGTACGAGGGCTGCTTCCAGATGAACAACCCGTCGATCCATGTCAACGGTTCCTACGACCAGCAGGACCGCACCTACGACAATATGGAGGTCGTTCTGGATGAGATGGTCTTCTCCAAAGAGGAGACAAAAGCGCTCGGCATCGAGACTGGTGATATCGTCTGCTTTGAGACGAGAACCCGCATCACGGAGAAGGGCTACATCAAGAGCCGTTTCCTCGATGATAAACTGAGCGTTGCAATTCTGCTCGGCTATGCGAAGTATTTAAAAGAAGAAAATGTCACACCGTCCCGCCCGGTTTATCAGCACATTACCGTATACGAAGAGGTCGGCCACGGCGGATCTGCTTCCGTTCCGGAGGGCGTGACAGATATTCTTTCTGTTGATATGGGCTGTGTCGGCGACGGACTGGAGTGTAAAGAGCATCAGGTATCCATCTGCGTCAAAGACAGCGGCGGCCCTTACAGCTACGATTTTACCGGCGAGCTGATTGCGGCAGCAAAAGCAAACGGAATCGACTATGCGGCGGATGTTTACCCGCACTACGGCTCTGACGTGGAGGCAACGCTCCGCGGCGGCGCAGACGCACGCCATGCCCTGATCGGCGCCGGTGTGTACGCATCCCATGGATATGAAAGAAGCCATGTGGACGGCGTGAAGAATACGCTGGAACTGCTTGCGGCGTATCTGGACAAATAAAAATAAGAACAAGTGAGAGAATTGCATGAGAAAATTAGCATTGCCAGAAGAAGTGCTGCTCCAGATTGAGCAGCCTGCGCGATATATTGGAAATGAATTCAACAGTGTCGTAAAAGACAAAGAGAAAGTAGCCCTGCGCGGCGCATTCCTGTTCCCGGATGTGTATGAGATCGGTATGTCCCACCTTGGCATCCAGATCCTGTACGATATGTTCAACAAACGCGAGGATATGTGGTGCGAGCGAGTTTATTCCCCATGGCCGGATCTGGACCGCGTGATGCGTGAACAGAACATTCCGCTGTTCGGTCTGGAATCCCAGGAGCCGGTGAAAAACGAGGATTTCCTGTTCATCACCCTGCAGTATGAGATGTGTTATACAAACGTTCTGCAGGCGCTCGACCTTGCCGGAATCCCGCTGCATGCGGTGGAGCGTACCGACGAGGACCCGATCGTCATCGGCGGCGGCCCGTGTACGTACAACCCGGAGCCGATCGCTCCGTTCTTCGATCTGTTTTACATCGGAGAGGGTGAGGTTGTGTACGACCAGCTTTTTGACACGTATCTGGAAAATAAAAAGAACGGCGGAACCCGTCAGGATTTCCTGAAAAAGGCATGCCGGATCCCTGGTATTTACGTACCGCAGTTTTATGAAGTAACGTACCACGAGGACGGAACGATCGCGGCCTTTACGCCGTCCATTCCGGAAGCACCGGAAAAGATCAAAAAACAGCTTGTCATGGATATGACCGAGGCAACGTATCCGGAGAAACCGGTCGTGCCGTTTATCAAGGCAACACAGGACCGTGTCGTTCTGGAGATCCAGCGCGGCTGTATCCGCGGCTGCCGTTTCTGCCAGGCGGGTATGGTGTACCGTCCGACAAGAGAGCGCGATGTGGAGAAGTTAAAAGAACTTGCGACCCATATGCTGCGCAATACCGGCCACGATGAGATTTCGTTGAGTTCTTTGAGCTCGAGTGATTACAGCCATCTTCCGGAGCTTGTCAACTATCTGATCGACAGCTGCCCGGAAAAGGGTGTCAATATTTCCCTTCCGTCTCTTCGAATCGACGCATTTTCCCTCGATGTCATGAGCAAGGTACAGGATATCAAAAAGAGCAGCCTGACCTTCGCACCGGAGGCGGGAAGCCAGCGGATGCGGAATGTTATTAATAAAGGTCTGACCGAGGAAGTCATTCTCGACGGAGCCGGAAAAGCGTTTGAGGGCGGCTGGAATAAAGTAAAACTGTATTTCATGCTGGGCCTTCCGACCGAGACCGAGGATGATATCAAAGGAATTGCGCATCTGGCGGAAAAGATCGCAGAGCGTTACTATGAGATTCCGAAAGACCAGAGAAACGGAAAATGCCAGATTACGGCAAGCTCCTCGTTCTTTATTCCGAAGCCGTTCACTCCGTTCCAGTGGGCACCGATGAACACGGAGAGGGAGTTTCTTGACAAAGCGGCGATTGTAAAGGCAGAGGTCCGCGCACAGCTGAATCAGAAGAGCATCCGTTACATTTATCATGAGGCAGATATTTCCCTTCTGGAGGGATTCCTTGCACGCGGTGACCGGAAATGTGCCGAAGTTATTGAAAAAGCGTACCGAAAAGGTGCTATTTTCGATGCCTGGTCCGAGTATTTCCGGAAAGATGCCTGGGAAGAAGCGTTTGCAGAGACCGGCATTGACGTTTCGTTCTATGCCTGCCGTAAGCGCAGCACCGATGAGATCCTTCCGTGGGATTTCCTTGATATCGGCGTGACGAAAAAATTCCTGATCCGCGAATGGGAGCGGGCACAGAAAGAAACCGTTACCCCGAACTGTAAGATGCAGTGTTCCGGCTGCGGAGCAAAATCATTCGGAGGAGGTGTCTGCTATGAAAATCAGAATTAAGTTTGCCAAAACAGGTGTGATGAAATTTGTGGGTCATCTGGATGTGATGCGTTACTTCCAGAAAGCAATCCGCCGTGCGGAACTTCCGATCGCTTATTCCGAGGGCTTCAGCCCGCACATGCTGCTGTCGTTTGCTTCTCCGCTCGGTGTCGGCATCAGCAGCACCGGTGAATATTTCGATATGGTGCTCGCGGAAGATATGAAAACCGACGAGATTGTAAAACGTCTGAATGCGACGATGGTTGAGGGAATGGAAGTGCTTTCCGCCCGCCATGTGCCGGATGGAAAAGCAAGCAAGGCAATGTCTCTCGTAGCAGGAGCCGATTATCTCGTGCAGTTCCGCGAGGGAAAAATGCCGGAGATTGATCTGGAAACGAAAGTACCGGTGTTTTTTGCACTTCCGCAGATTGAGATCATGCGAAAGACAAAACGAAGCGAAAAGCTGACCGATATCCGCCCATGGATTTACGATATGAAAGCAAAGAAAAGTGGTGTCTGGATGCAGCTCTCCACCGGAAGTGTTTCGAACCTGAAACCGGAGCTCGTGATGGAAGCGTTCTGCAAATGGTGCGGGGTTGAACTGCCGCCGTTTGCATACACGATTCTGCGCGAGGAAGTTTACGCAGACATCGGAACGGAAGAAGAGCGAAAGCTGGTTCCGCTGGAAGCATTAGGAGAAGAAGTTGAGTAAACGAGTTGTCATTGCCCATCTGCCGTGGGCGGGAAAAGATTACCTGGTACACACGCTGGTGGAAGGAGAAAGACCGGTCGAACTGACGGCCCTCTGCAGGGAGAAGGAAACGCTGCTTGGCAATATCTATGTCGGCCGGGTGGAAAAACTGGCGCCCGGGATCCGCGGGGCATTTGTCTCGTTTGCGGAGCAGCAGAGCTGTTTTCTTGATCTGTCCCGTGTAAAAGAAGGGTATCTTCTGAAAAAAGCACCGGGAACAGAACTGCATGTCGGAGATGAAATTGTCGTGCAGATCCAGCGGGAAGCGCAGAAAACGAAGCTTCCGTCGGCGACAGCAGAACTTTCTCTTTCGGGAAGTGCCCTGGCGCTCTATTATGGAAAGCCGGAAATCTCATGCTCGGGACGCCTTCTGCCGGAGCAGAAAAAACGGTTAAAAGAACTGGGAAGCCGGATCTTTCCAGAATTTTCCGGCGGAAGCCTTCCGTTTGGCGTGATCTTCCGCACCGCATCCGCTGATGCTTCGGAAGAAGAGATCCGGCAGGAATATCTCGAGCTGTCCGAAAAACTCGCGCGGATTGTCCAGTATGGAACAATGCGGAGCCTGTACTCCTGCCTGTATCGGGCGTCAGATGCCGTGCCGGAGCTCGTCAAACGGTATGCACCGTCAGTTTCAGAACTTGTGACAGATGACAGAGAAACGTATGAGATCTGCAGAGAATATCTGGAGCGCCATGATTTTCACGACTGCCGCCTGACCTGGTATGAGGATCAGCTTACCACACTGACAAAGAAAGAAAATCTCGAAAATCACGTAAAACAGGCACTCGACAAACGTGTGGATCTGCCTTCCGGCGGATTCCTCGTGATCGAACCGACCGAAGCGCTGACCGCGATCGATGTGAACAGCGGAAAGCAGCTCGGCGGACGGAAAAATACGTTTCTGTACAGCGTAAACCAGGAGGCAGCCCGCGAAATCGCCCGCCAGATCCGCCTGCGCGGGATTTCCGGTCTGATCCTGGTTGACTTTATCAACATGCCGGAAAAAGAGCAGGAGGAGCGCCTTCTCGGCTTCCTGCAGGGTCTTGTGCGGGAAGATCCCGTTCCGACCAAAGTTGTGGATATGACGGCGCTTCATCTCGTGGAACTGACGAGAAAGAAAATCCGCCGGCCGCTGGCAGAACAGATGAAATGACAGTGACCTTACAAAGGAGGAATGAATATGGAACCACAAAAGAAACCGATTCACCTCAATGAAAATGATACCCCATATCTTTACGAACCCTTTCGAAACCAGATGCCGGCAAAACGGCCGCATCCGGCGGAAAAAGAAAAGATACTGAAACCATGGCAGGGCCTGCTGGTGTTTGCCTTTCTGATGGTTCTTTTTAATCTCGCCGGAATTCCGCTGGTTCTTGCAGGAGGGATGTATGGAAATGCGCTGGACGAGATCATTGTATTCCTGATCGGATCCATTCTCGTCGTACGGGCACTTCATATTCCGTTAAAAGAAGTGTTCCCATTAAAAAAGCCGGATGGAGCCGGAATCCTCGGAACCATTCTGATGTGGTATGTGACGTACCGTGGTGTGCTTGCTCTTTTCCTTCTGATGGAATGGATTTTCCCGCAGGAATACGCAAGCCTCTCGGAATCCATGGACAGCAGTATGGCGGGCCTTTCCTATTTCGGCGAGCTGCTTGTCGTTGCGCTGACACCGGCCATCTGTGAAGAAGCACTGCACCGCGGTCTTCTGCAGTACAGCCTGCGCGGAATCAAAAAGAAATGGGTGATGCTGCTTCTGATGGGCGTTTATTTTGGCGCTTTCCACATGAGCATCGTCCGTTTTCTTCCGATGATGATGATGGGAATCGTTCTCTCGTATGTGCGGATGAAGACCGACAACATGTTTTACAGCTCGCTGTTTCATTTCGTCCATAACGCATCGACGATTGTGGCGAGCATTGCGGCAAGCTTCCTCTATATGTTCTCGCAGGGGAACGCAGCAGCAGGCAGCGGATACGCAACGGAAACGTACATCGGCATGTATCTGATCGAAGCGGCGCTGATGCCGATCGGTCTTTATATGGGAAGCCGTCTTCTGATGTACCAGCAGACAAAAAGCGAAGGATTTTTCCCGAAGGAGAGAAGAAAAAAGACCATTGCAAAAATCGTAATTCCGACCATTCTGCTGATCCTTGGCGGACTGTTTTTCCTTGGTATTGGTATGATGTAAAAAGAATCAAAAGCAGTTTGGGCAATTTTGCAGAAATGTCCAAGCCGGGTAGAAAACAGGTACGATTTATGATAGAATAACAGCAAATCAAGCGTTACACGATATTACAGAAAGGAAAAGCTGTTTCTCTAACAAGAGACAGCAGGAATAAGAACTATGGCAAGAACAGCTATTGCTACCGACAGCAACAGCGGTATTACACAGAGTCAGGCGAAAGAGCTGGGCGTTTTTGTCCTTCCGATGCCTTTCTTCATGCGCGGAAAAATCCAGTTTGAGGATATCGACCTGACACAGGAACAGTTTTACGAGATTCTGGCAGAGGATGCGGCTGTTTCCACATCTCAGCCGTCTCCGGGAGATCTGATGGATTTCTGGAACAAAATTCTCGAAGAGTACGATGACATTGTTTACATTCCGATGTCAAGCGGCCTTTCCACCTCCTGTGATACAGCGACCGTGCTGTCCGAGGACTACGAAGGAAAAGTGCAGGTTGTCAACAACCAGAGAATCTCCGTTACGCAGCAGCAGTCTGTTCTGGATGCAAAGAAAATGGCAAACCGCGGCGTGGCAGCAAAAGACATTAAAGCAATTCTGGAAGAGGATGCGCTGGATGCAAGTATCTATATTATGGTAGATACGTTAAAATACCTGAAAAAAGGCGGCCGCGTTACGCCGGCAGCGGCCATGATCGGAACCGTTTTAAATATCAAACCGGTGCTGACGATCCAGGGAGAGAAGCTTGACGCGTTTGAAAAAGCGCGCGGTGTGAAACAGGCAAAGAAAGCCATGATCAAGGCTATGAAAAAAGATATGGACAAACGCTTCGCAAAAGAGCGTGCAGCCGGCATCATGGGACTTCACATTGCCTATACCGCAAACGACAAAGAAGTAATCGATGGATGGATTGTCGAAGTAAAAGAAGCCTTCCCGGATTTTGAAGTCGATGCGCATCCGCTGTCCTTAAGCGTTGCCTGCCACATCGGACCTGGCGCACTGGCAATTGCATGCGAAAAAAAATCTGCAATTTCCTGAAAAATACTATTGACAAACAGCAGACGTGATGATATATTGTAGAAGTATGCCGCACAGAGAGGTAAAAGAGTCGAAAGACCACCGAATCTGGCGAGTAATTGATAGGGAGGTGCCATATGTACGCAATTATTGCAACAGGTGGTAAACAGTACAAGGTAGCTGAAGGCGATGTTATCCGAGTAGAGAAACTTGGCGTTGAAGCTGGAGAAACCGTAACTTTTGATCAGGTACTTGCAGTAAGCAATGACGGACTGAAAGTTGGCGAGGACGTTAAAAATGCATCCGTAACCGCATCTGTAGTTGGAAACGGTAAAGGCAAAAAAGTTATCGTTTACAAGTATAAGAGAAAAACTGGTTATCATAAGAAAAACGGTCACAGACAGCAGTACACTGAAGTGAAGATTGAAAAAATCAACGCTTAAGTCTTATGATTTGTATAACCGTAACAGAGTCTGACGGCGAGTACATCTCCGTGGAGTCAAACGGTCATGCAGGCTATGCAGAGGAAGGGCAGGATATCATCTGTGCCGCTGTCTCCGCATTGATTGTAAACACCGTAAATTCCGTGGAAACATTGACAGAGGATCTGATTATAAGTGAGGCTGGAGATGGATACGTGTATTTTTCATTCCCGAATGGGTATTCTGAAAGTACCGCACTTCTTGTAAAATCACTTTTGCTGGGCCTCGAAAGTATCCGCCGCGATTATGGAGCACAATACTTAGAGATCGCATTCAAGGAGGTGTAATACCATGTTAAATATGAACCTTCAGATTTTCGCTCATAAAAAAGGAGTTGGTTCTACCAAGAACGGTAGAGATTCCGAGTCCAAGAGATTAGGAGCAAAAAGAGCTGACGGACAGGTTGTAAAGGCTGGAAACATTCTTTACAGACAGCGTGGAACCAAGATTCATCCAGGCGTGAACGTAGGAATCGGAAAAGACGATACCTTATTCGCTATGGTTGACGGACGCGTAGCTTTCGAAAGAAAAGGACGTGACAAAAAACAGGTTTCCGTATATCCGGTAGCAACAGAAGAGTAAGACAAAGGTGCGGCTTCAAATCTTAAGAGGTTTGAAGCCGTTTTTGTTAATAATAATTAAAGGTCCAACAGACCGATTTGGATTTAGATAAAACAAGACAGGAGAATACCATGTTTGCAGACAGAGCAAAAATTCTGATCCGCTCCGGTAAGGGCGGAGACGGACATGTCAGTTTCCGCAGAGAGCTTTTTGTACCGAACGGCGGGCCGGACGGCGGCGATGGCGGCAAAGGCGGAGACGTTATTTTTGAAGTTGACGAAGGACTGAATACACTGGTTGATTACCGCCACAGAAGAAAGTTTTCTGCTACCGACGGCGAGCCGGGCGGAAAACGCAGATGCCATGGCGGAAACGGCGCAGATATTGTCCTGAAAGTACCGGAAGGAACCGTCATTATGGACGCTGCGAGCGGAAAAGTCATCGCAGATATGTCCGGTGAAAACCGCCGTCAGGTTGTATTAAAAGGCGGAAAAGGTGGAAACGGAAATATGCATTACGCAACCGCTACCATGCAGGTTCCGAAATACGCCCAGCCAGGCCAGCCGGCACAGGAGCTGGAAGTAAGAATGGAACTGAAAGTCATCGCGGACGTCGGACTCGTCGGCTTCCCGAACGTTGGAAAATCGACCCTGCTTTCCCGCGTGACAAATGCAGAACCGAAAATTGCAAATTATCACTTTACCACGCTTTCCCCGAACCTCGGTGTCGTAGACCTTGAGGGCTGCAGCGGATTTGTTATCGCAGATATCCCGGGACTGATCGAGGGTGCATCGGAAGGAGTCGGCCTCGGCCATGAATTCCTGCGCCACATCGAAAGAACCCGCGTGATGATCCATGTAGTAGACGTTGCATCGACCGAGGGAAGAGATCCAGTGGATGATATCAACAAGATCAACAAAGAGCTCGAAGCCTATAACCCGGAGATCGCAAAACGCCCGCAGATCATCGCGGCCAATAAGACCGATGCGATCTATGTAGAAGAGGGCGAAGAGGATCCGGTGGAACGTCTGAAAAAAGAGTTCGAGCCGAAAGGCATCCCGGTTTATCCGATTTCTGCCGTCAGCGGAAAAGGCTTAAAAGAGCTTTTATATGCCGTACAGAAAAAACTCGATGAGCTTCCGAAAGAGCGTATGGTCTTCGAGCAGGAATTCTTCCCGGAGGATATGCTTCTTGCCGAGAACCTGCCGTACACCGTCGAGCAGGACCCGGAGGACGAGCACCGCTTCATCATCGAGGGACCGAAGATC
The DNA here is from genome assembly GCF_003479865.1 of Blautia sp. AM47-4. Classification (NCBI taxonomy): domain Bacteria; kingdom Bacillati; phylum Bacillota; class Clostridia; order Lachnospirales; family Lachnospiraceae; genus Blautia; species Blautia sp. AM47-4. The sequence goes on along the minus strand of NZ_QUHY01000023.1, from coordinate 17,237 downwards.
GAAAAAATGCTCGGCTACACCAATCTGGATTCCGAGAAAGGTTTTGCTTTCTTCCAGCGGTTCTTAAAAGATACCGGTATCTTAGACGAACTCGAACAGGCCGGCATCCAGGAAGGCGATACCGTCAAGATGTATGGATTTGAATTTGATTATTATAAATAGAACGAATAAATAACGAAGGAGGAGACGTATGACCAGCAAGCAGAGAGCATACCTGAAAGGCCTTGCCATGACCATGGAACCGATCCTGCAGGTAGGAAAAAGCAGCATCACGCCGGAGCATACCGCTGCTGTAGCAGAGGCACTTGAGGCGAGAGAACTAATTAAAATCAATGTACTGCAGAACTGCCTCGATGATCCAAGAGAGATCGCAGAAGTTCTGGCAGAACGCACCAATTCCCAGGTCGTACAGGTGATCGGCAAAAAGATCGTGCTGTACAAAGAGGGCAAAAAAGAGAAAAAGAAAATTCAGCTTCCGAAATAATCCGCAGGAAAGAACCGCCGGGACCGGAGCATACCGCTGCAGTTCCGGCGCTTTTTGAGGAAAACGTATGGAAAAGAAAAACAGAAAAATTGGCATTATGGGAGGCACATTCGATCCCATTCATATCGGTCATCTGATCCTTGGCGAGGCGGCGTACGAGCAGTTCGGGCTTGATGAAGTCTGGTTCCTTCCGGCCGGAAATCCGCCACATAAGCGGAACCGGGCGGGACGGGCAAAGGATGCACAGCGTGTCGAGATGGTGCGCCGTGCCATCGCATCCAATCCGCATTTTGTGCTCTGCACCAAAGAGATGAAAGATGAGGGCTATACCTACAGTTATCGGACGCTTGAGGCGATGCGGAAGGAACATCCGTGCACGGAGTTTTACTTTATCATTGGAGCGGATTCCCTGTTCTATTTTGATGAGTGGAAAAATCCAGAGCGGATCTGCGCCGCGGCAAAGATCCTTGTGGCGACCAGGGATCGGGCAAAAGAGAAAGAGCTTCTGGCCTGTATGGAACGAAATGCAAAAAAACTTCACGGTACCTTTCTGAAACTCGACACACCGAATCTGGATGTTTCTTCCCACGAACTGCGGGAATGGATCCGGGAAGGAAAATCCGTGAAATACTATCTGCCGGATTCTGTGATTTCCTACATTCAGGAGCAGAAAATCTATCAGGATTAGAGGAAGAGCAGGATGGAACAGTACGATTTATGGAAACTGGACAAAAAACTCCAGAAGGAAGTCGATGAAGACCGCTATCATCACACGCTCGGTGTGATGTTTACCGCAGCATCCATGGCGATGGTATGGGGCGAGGATCTCGAAAAAGCCCGCGTCGCGGGACTGCTTCACGACTGTGCAAAATGCATTCCGAATAAGAAAAAAATCACCATGTGTGAGAAAAATAAGATTGAAATCACTGAGTTTGAGCGGACCAATCCGTTTTTGATCCATGCCAAGCTCGGTGCATTTCTGGCGAAGGACAAGTATAAGGTGGAAGATCCGGAGATCTTAAGTGCCATCACCTGGCATACGACAGGAAAAGAAGATATGACATTGCTGGAGAAGATCATCTATATCGCAGATATATCGAGCCGGCACGAAACAAGGCACCACACCTTACCCGCCTTCGGAAGCTGGCATTCACCGATATCGACGAATGCATGTATGAAATTTTAAAAGATAGTATGGCGTATCTGTCGGAAAACCCGAAGACGATGGACCCGATGACGGAGCAGGCGTATCAGTTCTATGAAGCACTGCACCGGGAACGGACGGCAAAGGAGGAAGCATAAATGAGCGAAGCAAAACAGACTGCAAAACTTGCACTGGAAGCACTGGAAGATAAAAAAGCAATGGATGTCCGCATTCTGGACATTACCCATGTTTCGACTCTGGCAGATTATTTCATGATCGCCAGCGGAAGCAACCGCAACCAGGTACAGGCGATGGCAGACAACGTAGAGGAGGTACTCGGAAAAGCCGGCGTACATCCAAAACAGATCGAAGGCTATCAGACCGCAAACTGGATTCTGATGGACTACGGCGATGTTGTCATCCACATCTTTGATGAGGAGAACCGCCTGTTCTACGATCTGGAGAGAATCTGGAGAGATGGTAAAGTCGTAGAAAAAGAAGAGATTATGTAAGTTAGGTGGAAAAAGGCGCAGAAAATCCGGAACCGTGCAGAGAAAGGCGGACGGGTTCTCTGCGCCTTTCTGGTGTTTGGAACGCATATGATAAAGAAAAAGGGGAATATCACACGATGAAAAAAATAGAAAGCGGATCGCTTGCTGTGATGCTCGATGAAGAGACGCTGGGACTTAGGATCGAAAAAGACGGCGTTGTCTGGAATACGGATCCGAAAAAGACACCGGAACTGATTTTTGCAGAGGGAACATACCGTTTCCTGGATGCAGAGGAGATTTCCCATGAGGTCTATTCCTTCGGCGTCGGATGCGGCATCCGGAGCGTTATGCGGGATTTGCGGGAACACCGTATGCCTTCGAGACGATTATCTGGATCGAAGCTGTGGATGAAACATTTTGGATGGAGTGGATTCCGCTCTGCGAGGAGGGACTGCATCCGGTAAAGGTGCTGTGGCCGACGGCAATGGAGTTTACAAACGGGCGCGATGACTGGTATACACTCCTTACCGAGGGACAGGGACTTCTGATTCCGAATACCTGGAAGACGGAACTTGGAAAGCTTTCGTTTGACGGCAGATTTGAGACCTCCGGCGGCTATATGCCGTGGTTTGGCCAGGTGAAGGAAAGATGCGGCTATACAGCGATCTGTACAACACCGTGGAACGCCGGTTATCAGGCAGAGCACCCGGCAGGCGGCCCGTATACCAGCGTGGGGGCATGGCTGGAGCCAAGCCTTGGAACAATGAATTACCGCCGCGTATTCCGTTATACGTTTTTAAATGACTGCGATTATAACGACCTCTGCAAAACATACCGTCAGTATGTACGGGAACAGGGCCATCTGCGCACTTTGAAAGAAAAGGCAGTACAGAATCCGTCCATTCACGATCTTGTGGGAACGTGTTTTGTTCATACGGGAATCAAGACGGTTGTGCAGCCGGAGTCCGGCTTTTTCGATCCGCAGAATCCGGAGAAAAATAACCGCGTAGTGCCGTTTTCCGTGCGCGAACAGCAGATCCGCGAAATTCATGATCTCGGCGTAGAGAAAGTCTATCTTCATCTGGACGGCTGGGCAGAACCGGGGTATGACAACCAGCATCCGGACTACACACCGGCATGCCAAGCGGCCGGCGGATGGGAAGACATGAAATCGCTTGTCGATACGATGCATGATTTCGGCTACAAATTCGGTATTCACGACCAGTACCGCGATTATTACCATGCAGCGCCGAGCTACGATGAAAATTATGCCTGCCGCCTTCTGGACGGAACGATACCGGGACACAGTTACTGGGCGGGCGGACCGCAGAGCTATCTCTGTGCAACGCAGGCACCGTTCTATGTGAAACGGAATTTTGCCGAACTGAAGAAAAATGGAATCCGGCTTGACGGTGCATACCTCGATGTGTTTACGTGCAACGAGGGCGACGAGTGCGCAAATCCGGAGCATGTGATGACGAGAAGAGACTGCTATACGTACCGCGGAAACTGCTTCTCCTGGCTGCTCTCACAGGGGATTCTCTCAAGCTCCGAGGAGGTCAGCGACTGGGCCGTTCCGTATCTGGTGTTCTGCCATTATGCACCGTATGACTTTATGCTGCGCCCGTCAGAGACACCGAAAAAAGGAATCCCGGTGCCGCTCTTTAATCTTGTGTATCATGACTGCGTAATCGAGCCGTGGATGATGGACCGTGTTTCAAAAGACGAGGACTATATGCTGTATGCGCTTCTTGCAGGCGGTGCACCGTATCTTGTACGGGACGGCGCATATCCGAATACAGATGGTGCATTTGACGGGGAGAAAATCAGTCTGGAAGAGATGACAGAAAGATGCCGCGTTGTAACGGAGCTGCATGAAAAAACGGCACTCCTGGAACTGGTACGCCACGAGTGTATGACGGCGGACGGAAGCGTACAGAAGAGTGAATTTTCCGATGGAACATATGTTATTTGTGACTTTGCAGAGCAGATATATGAAATCGGATACGGGGCATAAAAAAAAGCGCCACATGTAGATTTTGTTCTTATAAAAATACAAGATTTTGTGGTTTTTCCTTGTATTTTTTCAAGTGCATATCTTGCGCTGAAAGCAGAGATTTGTTATATTATCCATGCGGAGGTGTTCATGCCCGGTGCAAAGAAGATGCCGGCGCGTGACGAAACAAAATAACACCAGAAAGGAACAAAGCAAATGAGAGAATTTGAACAGTGGGATGGCTTTACCGGAAGACTCTGGAAAGAAGGCATCGACGTACGTGACTTTATTCAGAACAACTATACTCCATATGACGGAGATGAGAAATTCCTGGAGGGACCAACAGAGGCTACAGACCGTCTGTGGGGCAAATTACAGGAACTCCAGAAAGAAGAGCGTGCAAAAGGCGGCGTTCTGGATATGGAGACAGACGTTGTAAGCGGAATCACAGCTTACGGCGCAGCATATATCGATGACAGCATGAAAGATCTGGAGCAGGTAGTTGGTCTTCAGACAGACAAACCGCTGAAACGTGCATTTATGCCGTATGGTGGAATTAAAATGGCTGAGCAGTCCTGCGAGACTTACGGCTACAAACCAAGCGAGAAGCTTCATGAAATTTTCACTAAATATCACAAAACACATAACCAGGGTGTATTCGACATCTACACACCAGAGATGATGAAAGCCCGTCACAATAAAATTCTGACCGGTCTGCCGGATACCTATGGCCGTGGCCGTATCGTAGGCGACTATCGTCGTGTTGCTCTGTACGGTATTGATTACCTGATCGAGCGCAAAAAAGCAGATTTCGCTGCAACCAACCGTCAGGGAATGCGTCGTGGTGACTTCCAGTTAAGAGAAGAGATCGCAGATCAGGTAAAAGCACTTCAGGAAATGAAAGTTATGGCACAGTCTTATGGCTACGACATTTCCCAGCCGGCTAAAAATGCAAAAGAGGCTGTTCAGTGGCTGTACTTTGGATATCTTGCAGCAATCAAGACCCAGAATGGTGCTGCAATGAGCGTTGGCCGTGTATCTACTTTCCTCGACATCTACATCGAAAGAGATATCGAAAAAGGTATCCTGACCGAGAAAGAAGCTCAGGAGCTGATCGACCATCTGGTAATGAAATGCCGTATGGTTAAATTTGCAAGAATTCCGTCTTACAATCAGCTGTTCTCCGGTGACCCGGTATGGGCTACTCTGGAAGTTGCCGGTATGGGAATCGACGGACGTTCTATCGTTACAAAGAACGATTTCCGTTTCCTGCATACACTGGAAAACATGGGACCGTCCCCAGAGCCGAACCTTACTGTTCTGTACTCTGAGAATCTTCCGGAAGCTTTCAAGAAATATGCAGCTCATATTTCTGTACAGACAAGCTCTATCCAGTATGAGAACGATGATGTAATGCGTCCGGTATGGGGCGATGATTACTCCATCTGCTGCTGTGTATCTGCTACCGAGACCGGTAAGGAGATCCAGTTCTTCGGCGCTCGTGCAAACCTTGCAAAATGCCTTCTGTACGCTATCAACGGCGGTAAAGACGAGAAGACAAAACAGCAGGTTGCTCCGGAATATCAGCCGATCACCAGCGAGTATCTGGACTATGATGAGGTTATGAAGAAATACGACGTTATGATGGACTGGCTGGCTCATCTGTACGTTGGAACTCTGAACATGATCCATTACATGCATGATAAATATTACTATGAAGCAGCAGAGATGGCTCTGATCGATACCGATGTAAGACGTACCTCGCTACCGGTATTGCAGGATTCTCTCACGTAGTAGACTCCTTAAGCGCAATCAAATATGCAAAAGTTAAAGTAATCCGTGACGAAGAAGGCATGGCAGTTGACTTCGAGACAACCGGCGACTTCCCAAGATACGGTAATGACGATGACAGAGCAGATGAGATCGCTGTATGGCTGCTCCGCACCTTCATGGACAAACTGAAATACTGCCATACCTATCGTGATTCTGAGCCGACTACCTCTATCCTTACCATTACTTCCAACGTTGTATATGGTAAAGCAACTGGTTCTCTGCCGGATGGAAGAAAAGCTGGTGAGCCTCTGTCTCCAGGAGCTAACCCGTCTTACGGCGCAGAGAAGAGCGGACTTCTTGCTTCCCTGAACTCTGTAGCAAAACTGCCGTATGAGGATGCTCTGGACGGAATCTCCAACACCCAGACCATTAACCGGGTGCACTTGGACATAACGACGAAGAGCGTACCGAGAACCTGGTACACGTTCTGGACGGATACTTCGAGCAGGGTGCACATCACCTGAACGTAAACGTATTCGGAACCGAAAAACTGATCGACGCAATGGAGCACCCGGAGAAACCGGAGTATGCAAACTTCACAATCCGTGTATCCGGCTATGCAGTTAAATTCATCGACCTGACAAAAGAGCAGCAGATGGACGTAATTGCACGTACCTGCCACGATCATATGTAATTTCTGAAAATGTTATTTCTAAAGCCCCCGCGGCCGCAGCAATGCGGCTGTGGGGGCTTTTTGTATATCGGTGCTTGAATTCCAGTAAAATCCACTTGATTTAGAGTACATAAAATGAGAAAATTTATCAGATGCAGAACGCTAATTGAAAAACTTTTATCAAGTAATTCATAGCGTAAGTTACGAGTTAATGTTATAATACCAAAGTTAGAATTTCCTAACATAAGAAAAAATGGAGTTTTATTTATGAAAAAGAAAATTGTTGCAGCATTTTGTCTTGCCATGGTGATGACGGTCGGCGGATGTTCCGGTGCGGGGACAGCAGCGCAGCCGGAGAGCAGTGAAAGTCAGACACAGCCGGCGTCTGTTTCGGAGTCTTCGAGCAGTTCTGACGCTTCGGAAGAGAATTCCACGCAGAAATCCGCATCATCCACAGCTTCTTCCGATGCCGCAGATGCATCGAGCAGCCGAGACATTTTTGCGATGGATACGTACATGACGGTCACTGCCTATGGTCCGAATGCAGAAACGGCGGTGGATCAGGCGCAGCAGGAGATTGAGCGGCTGGATGCACTTCTGTCGACCGGAGAGGAGACGAGTGAAGTAGCGCAGATCAATGCAAACGGCGGCGGAACCTTATCGGAGGATACCACCTATCTGCTGGAACGCTCGCTGGATCTGTATGACAGCACAAACGGCGTTTTCGACATCGCAATTTATCCGATCATGGACGCCTGGGGTTTTACAACCGGAAATTATACGATCCTTCGGATGAGACGATCGAAAGCCTCCTTCCGCTGACCGATGCCAATGATATCCTTTACGACAAGGACAGCGCATCCATCAGCTTTGCCAAGGACGGCATGAAAATTGACTTCGGCGGAATCGCAAAGGGCTATACCTCCGGCAGAATCGCCGATATTTACCGGGAATGCGGTGTGACGAGCGGGCTCATCAACCTCGGCGGAAACGTTCAGGTTGTCGGCACGAAAACGGACGGCAGTAAATGGCGCGTTGCCGTGCAGAGTCCGGAGGCAGAGGATGATTATCTCGGCATTCTCTCGACGGCCAACCGGGCGGTTATTACTTCTGGCGGCTATGAGCGGTATTTCGAACAGGACGGCATGAAATATCATCACATCATCGATCCATCGACCGGTCATCCGGCAAATAACGGTCTGGTGTCGGTGACGATCGTAAGTGCTGACGGAACACTGGCGGATGGCCTTTCTACTTCTCTTTTCATCATGGGGAAGGACAAGGCGGCCGAATACTGGCGTGCACACAGCGATGAATTTGACACCATTCTGGAGGATGAGGACGGCGTTCTGTATGTAACCGAAGGAATTGCTGACGATTTCACATCCGATCACGAGACAAACATTATCAAGAAAGACGGTGATACATAACCATGGGAAAATGGAAAAAACTGACAGCATTTGCACCGGCTCTCGCGGCAGTTATCGTAGCAGCCTGTGCCGGTATTTCGCTGAACGGCTACTCTGCACCGGTTTACGCCGTAGAGCAGCCGGAGGCACTGGTGACACCGGAGCCGGAACAGGATACCGATGCAGCGGAAAAGAAAGATGATACAAAAAAGAAGGACGATACCAAAAAGACAACCGATACCGAAGCAGAACTTGTCGCAGCCGTCGGTTCCGGCAGCTTTGAGCTGGCGGACGGAACGTACGAAGGAAGCGGAACAGGTTTTGGCGGTACGATTACAGTCTCTGTCGTATTGAAAGACAAAACGATTCAGTCGATCTCGATTGTAAGCGCTCCCGGCGAGGACGCAGCTTTCCTGAATCGTGCGAAGGGAGTTATCGACCGTATCATCGCATCCCAGAGTGTGGATGTGGACACGGTTTCCGGTGCAACTTTCAGTTCAAAAGGTATCCTTGCAGCCGTGAAAAATGCACTGACCGGTCAGGAGGACACTTCAGAACCGGCATCCGCATCAGGAGCGGCAGGCGGCGGAGCCTCTGCCGGCGGAACCGTTACAGTATCTAAAATCGAAGAACCGGCTGCCTACCGGGATGGAACGTATTACGGAACCGGAACAGGATTTGGCGGCACAATGAAAGTCTGCGTTGTTGTCAGCGGCGGAAAAATTGCTTCGATTGATATTGTGGAAAACAGCGATACGCCAAGCTACCTTTCCAGTGCTTCCTCTCTGATTTCGACGATTATCTCAACACAGAGTACGAATGTGGATACGGTCTCCGGCGCGACATACAGCTCCCGCGGTATTATTGAAGCTGTGCGGAGTGCCTTAAGTCAGGCGGCAGTGAACGGGTCTTCCAGTACAAACGGAGGAAGCCAGAGCAATACAAACAACGGAAACAACAGCCAGAATAATAATCAGAACAATAACAATTCGTCTGCATCCAAGGGAAGTTTCCCTTATCAGGACGGAATTTATTACGGCACGGCCGCCGGTTTCCAGGGAGACATCAAAGTGGCGGTAGCCCTGCAGGATCAGACGATCAAAGCGGTACTGATTCTGGAAAACGAAGATGACGAGACATTCTTCAACCGTGCCAAAGTCGTAGCGGACCGCATCGTAGACGGACAGAAAACCGATGTGGATCTCGTATCCGGCGCAACGTACAGCTCCCGCGGCATCCAGAACGCAGTAAAACAGGCGCTGGAAAATGCGAAGAAGGCAACAAACGGCGAGACCGTTCCGGATAACGGAACGAGCAGCGGCGGAACCACAACGATTCCGGAAGGAAAATTCCCATACGAGGAAGGCATTTACTACGGAACCGGCGAGGGCTATCTGGGAGACATTACAACGGCAGTTGTCATTCAGGATGAGACGATCAAGGCAATTCTCGTGACCGAGAGTGAAGATGACGAAGCATTCTTAAAACGCGCAAAACAGACAGCAAAGGACGTTGTGAAAAACCAGACACTGGAAGTTGACACCGTTTCCGGCGCAACCTACAGCTCCAGGGGAATTCTTGCGGCAATCGAGGAAGCTTTAAAAGAGGCAGAACGCGTAACTGAGGAAAAGAAAAATCCAACCCCGACACCGACGGAAACACCAACCCCGACCGAAATCCCGGAGCCAACTGAGACGCCAACACCAACCCCGACGGAAACTCCGGAACAAAAGATCTATCAGGACGGAACAAAAGCTATTATCAGGACGGCGAAATACACAGCGATTGCCGTCTGCGAGCCGGATGAAGATGAAGATTTTACCGCTTATCAGCTTTCTGTGACGGTAACAATTGAAAACGATAAAATCGTAGCGTTAAGCAACATCACCGGTGACGGAGACAGTCAGAATGCCTCCTACATCCGCCGCGCATCCGAAGGAACCTCCAAAATCAAAGGCGTTTCCGCTCAGATTCTGGAAACCGGAACGCTTGAAAACATCGACACCGTTTCCCGTGCAACCTGCTCCTCAAAAGCCATTCTTGAGGCATGCCGGAATGCGCTGGATGCTGCGAAAGTAACGCAATAAAGGGGAAAACAGATGAGACAATTGATTGTTCGTTTTTTGAATGTCGCTGTCATTGCTGCTGTTCTGATCGGCTACAATACCGTACTCGATAAAAGAGACAAAGAGGATCAGATCGCGCGGCTCTCGGCAGAGCTTGAGACGACCCAGCTTCAGAAGGAAAATCTGCAGGCCGCAGCAGCTGCATCCAACACGGCGGATACGGCCGCAAGTGAAGCAGCAGAAGCAGAAGGGCAGTACGTGGACGGTACGTATGACGGTGAAGCTGACGGCTTCGGCGGCACCATTGCAGTTGAAGTAACCGTAGAGGGCGGCCAGATTACCGATCTTGCCATCACATCCGCCGACGGCGAGGACAGTGCGTATCTGTCAAACGCGGAGGCGATCATTCCAAAGATTATTGAGGCACAGTCCGCCGATGTTGATACGATCAGCGGAGCAACATTCAGCTCCACCGGTATCAGAAATGCGGCGCAGGAAGCAATAGAAAAGGCGGAGAAATAACATGAAAAATTTAGATCTATCCACATTACCGGCAAAGAAGAGAAAACAGATCGTTTCCTGCCTGCGTGCCGGAATCCAGCTTTTATATTTCCTGTTTCTTCCGTCAGTATTTACCGCTGCATTTAACGGAGTGAAATACATTTTTACGCAGCTTGGACAGGGTGAAAAAATTGAGATGACCGCGTTTGTGTCGGCTCTGCTCCTTGTCTGTGCATTTACGATTGTTTTCGGCAGATTTTTCTGCGGTTTTGCATGCGCTTTTGGAAGTCTGGGGGATGCAATGCACGCAATTTATGGTATAATCTGTAAGAAACGTAAAAAGAAGCCCAGATGCATCAAACCGGAACTGGCAAAAAAACTGGCGCTGGTCAAATACGGCATTCTGCTTCTGATTGCTCTTTGCTGCTTTGCAGGAGTTTATCAGAAAGCAAGAGGAACAAGCCCGTGGGATGTCTTTTCCATGCTGCATGCGGGAAATTTCCGACTTTCCTCTTATATTCCAGGCATTGTTCTTCTGGTGCTGATCCTGGTCGGCATGTTCTTTGAGGAGCGCTTTTTCTGCCGTTTCCTGTGCCCAATGGGAGCTGTCTTTTCTCTGCTTCCGATCCTGCCGTTCTTTACTCTGCACCGGAAACGCGAAAACTGCATCCGCGGCTGCAGCGCCTGCACGAGACAGTGCCCGTCAGCGGTGGAACTGCCATCCGATGGATACGTGGAGATCTCCGGCGACTGTTTCCAGTGCCAGAAATGTATTGATACGTGTCCGAAAGGTAATATCCGCTGCGGGGTAAAGGAATTTCACGGAAATGAAATCCTCTTTACGCTGTTCCGTGCTGTATTCCTGCTGACACTGCTGTTATGGGCTGGCATCTGATTCAGAATAAGGAAAACTATATGAAGAAAAAAGATCTGATTCTGGCAGGCGCCGTTCTGCTCCTGGCTGGAATCCTTGCCCTGGCGCTTCGGCTGCCGAAAACGGAAAATGGAAATACCATGAAAGTCACGGTGGACGGCGAAGTCTACGGAACGTATTCACTCGCAGAAAATCAGACCGTGAAAATTCAGACGGGTCACGGAACGAATGTCCTGGTGATCGAAAACGGAAGTGTCCATATGGAAGAAGCTGACTGCCCGGACGGCTACTGCAAAAGACAGGGTACGATTTCCCGGGTAAATGAGACGATCGTGTGCCTGCCGCATAAGCTGGTTGCGGAGGTAGAAAGTGACGGATCCACAACGGACGACGCCGACGATGCGCCGGATGTGATTGTAAAATAATACCAGCTTAGAAGAAAGGAATTGGAATTTATGAGAGACAGCCGCACTGCAAGCAGAAAAATTGCCTTATGCGCCATGCTGATGGCACTTGCCATGATCTTCAGTTATGTGGAGGTACTGATCCCGATCAACCTCGGTGTTCCTGGAATCAAACTCGGCATTGCCAATCTGGTTGTAGTCGTCGGCCTCTTTTTCCTTCCGGCAGGGGAAGTCCTGATGATTTCCGTCGCCCGCATTCTTCTGATGGGGTATCTGTTCGGAAATGGAATGTCCATCCTTTACAGCCTTGCCGGCGGGCTTTTGAGCTTTCTTGTGATGCTTCTGCTGAAACACATCAAGGGCTTTAGTATCACCGGCGTAAGTATTGCAGGAGGCGTGACGCACAATGTCGCGCAGATCTGCGTGGCGGCTCTCGTGGTGCAGAACCGCAAACTGTTCTATTATCTGCCGGCGCTTCTCGTGGCCGGAGTCATCACCGGAATGCTGATCGGAATCCTTTCGGACCGCATTCTTTCTGCGGTAAAACGCGAGGGACGAAAGAGTTCTTCGCGGTGAAAACTCCATAAGTTCTTCGCGGTGAAAACTCCATATCTACGGAATTTTTTCTGTGTGGGAACGAAAATCATCCCACAAACTTCACAGTATCGGATCATTAAATAGTAAAAATACTCAATAAGCAGAATCTGTGCCTCTTTTGAGAAAAAATAATCAGTTAAGAGTTAGACAAAACGATCAAAAATTAGTAGAATAATCTACGGTTAGTTAAAACAATTATTGATTAGTGAAAACTAATATAATAATGAAGGACAGTTTTGCCCCTGTTTTTCCTGCAAAACTGTGGAAAAGGAAAAAGGAGGAAGTTATGATCAAAAGAAAAGAACTTCAGAAAAAATCATTAGCAGCCGTAATGGCAGCTTCCATGACCATGAGCCTGCTCCCGGGAACCGCACTGGCGGATGCTACAAGTGGCGTGCTGGCAGATGGCACTTATGAGTCTACGGCTCATGTTACCAGAACTGCAGAAGACGATGAGGATGAGAATGCATGGGATGAATATGACGTTAATGTCAAAATCACAGTTGCAGACGGTAAGTTTTCTGATATTGCAGTAACACCTGGTTCTGGATACAATACAGAAAATGCTACATATTTTAAAAAAGCAGCTACAAACAGCAAAGGCTTTAAAACCAAATTGCTTGGACAGGCAGCAACTATCGAAAATATTGAAGGATGGGATATCGTATCGGGTGCAACCAGAACGTCTAATGCAGTAAAAACTGCGGCTCTTGCAGCAACCCAAAAAGCAACCCCAACTCCAGCAGCAGTAGACACTGCAGCTCTTGAAAAAGCAATCGCATCTGCCGAAGCATTAAAAGAAGCTGATTACACTGCAGATTCCTGGAAAGCTGTTCAGACAGCACTTACCGCAGCAAAAGCTGCTCTTTCTGCAAAAGAGTCTCAGGCGGCTGTTGATACTGCAGCAAACACACTGAATACTGCAGTAAAAGCTCTTGTAAAAGCTCCGACTCCGACTGTAACTCCGACAGCTACACCTACCGCAACACCAACAGCTACTCCGACAGAAACACCTTCCGAGCAGGTATCCTATGTCCTGATGAACATTCCGTATGATAAATTTTACGCTGCAGATGTAAATAACTCTGTTCCGGTAGATGTATTTTCCTCTGCAACACTGAACAAAACAAGAACATCAAGCCTTGCCGGCGGCTCTTATCATTCCAATGCAGATGGAAGTGCGATTAACGGTATCACCTTCCCGGTAAAAGTAACAGGAGTGGATCTTTCTAAATTTAAGAAAGTTACAGATTCTGATTCTGTAAGTATTACAGTAACAAACCGTGGTCAGACATCTACACAGACATACACCGGAAAAGACGCCTTATTTGAAAACTCAGACTATGCATATTATGTATTAAGCGAAGCACCTTCTTACTACAAAGAAGCAACGGTAAATGCAGATGGCTCTCTTTCTTTTGGAAAAACAGTTGGAACTGCAATTGAACTGACCAATGTATCTCCGGAATTTATGACTGAATCAAAATATGGAGATTATCAGCTGGATCTCGACGGACTGGAGAACACGATTGATGTTGGAACCGATCAGATCTATGGTGTTATTGTCAGCACGAAAGAAGGCAATGACTATGGTATGCGTCATGTGGAAAATATCTGGCGCGGAACAGAGCTGGCATGGTCAACTGGATTTACAACGCAGGTACATGGCTGCCCGACTTCTTCTGCACATTACAAGAGCATGATGGGACAGCATATCAATAAGGTTACGTATTATACCAGCAAAGGAATCTACACGATTCCGGTGAATGATATTTTTGTTCCGACAAAATTTGAGGCAAGTGTATCCGTAGAAGACGCTTCTCTTTCCGCTGGAAAGACAACGATGACCGTAACTGGACTTCCGGCTGATTATGATGCAGAATATTCCGTAGATGGTCTGGATGGATTTGCAGTAGACGGAAATACCATTTCTTATTCCGCAAATGCGAAAAAAGGAAGGTATACTCTGACGATTCATGATAAAAAAGGTGTTTATGCAGATCTGACACAGAGCTTTACTCTGTATACAGATGCAATGCCGGCTGCTTACAACGAAAAAGGAAGTGCTCCGGCGCTTGTAAAAGCAGAGAATGCATCAGAAGATGACTTTGCTGATTATATCAAGAACATCACTTCGGTAAAAGTAAATGGAAAAGAATATGCAGCAACTGGAAAACGGAAAACAATTCTGATCAAAGAAGACGGTACGCTTGATCTGACAGCTGCCGCTTTTGCAGAAGGAAATAAATTTGAAATCGAAGTAACTGCAACAGGTTACAAGACGCTTTCCTTTACTTATGAGAAGAAAGAAACAACATATAAATATGTATATGCAGGTCTTACCTGGGCTGAGTATTGGGCAGCAGAAGGAGTTCAGGCGGCAGGAAGCGACGCTGGTTCGGATGAAACTGACAGTCGCGAAGAAAGTGATAAAGGCGCTTTTGATGTTGTAACCCGTGCGACCACAAACCATGGACTGCACAGAGGAAGCTTCCAGTGCGCAGCGACTATCTACATGAAAGATGGCACAACCTATGATGTGGCATATTATACCGCAGCAACCACGGCAGTTCTGACCAACGGCGAGACCGTAACTTACGATAAGAGCCAGATTGATCATTATGAAGTAAAAGGTCTGAAATATGTGCCTGTAAAAGTTTCGGAAGATGATTACGAAGATTTCTGCAAAAAGTATGTTGTGGTAGAAAACGGCGGAACACTTTCCGGTGGATTTTCTGAAAATAAACTGCAGAGCTATACAGGCCTGGTTGCAGATGTAACAGAAAACACAAACGGTCTGAAGATAGCAGTGAAAAATGCAGATGGAAGCTTCTCCTTCTCTGCAAGAACAACAGGAAGTGAATCCGGAATCAAAGATCAGGCGCTGAAGACAGCTCCGGATGCTGAGACCGTAGGACTGACCGTGAAAGAAGCCAAAGGTTCTTATGGAGAATTCCTTCGCGTAGATTTAACGGGAAATTACGGCGATCTGGCTGCTAATCTGCAGACCGTAACCTGGACTTATTACGGTGATGATTCCACTTATACGAATGCAAAAGCAACGTATGGAACAAAATTCGCAGCAGATAACTGGATGCATAAAGTAATGGGAATTCAGCTTGGCCTTACCGATTCCCTGCGCTGCACTTTACCGGAGGGAACGGATGGAACCGGTTATTGGAAGATTACGATTCATGCACTTGGCTATGCAGATGCTTCCTACACTTTTGAAGCAACTAAAGCGAATATTGTAGGAGCTGATCCGGTAGAGAGCACAGCAGCACTGGAAGAGGCAATTGCAAAGGCAGATACACTGAATAAAGAGCTTTACACGGAAACTTCCTGGAATAATATGCAGACAGAACTGGCAGAAGCAAAAGAAGCATTGGAGAAAAAACAGAGCCAGGGAACCGTAGACGAAGCAACAGAGCATCTGAATGCAGCAATCGAAGCACTTCAGTCCCAGTATGTATTAATGAACATTCCGTATGCTGAGTTCTATCAGGCAGAGGTTCATAACGATATTCCAGTAGATGCATTTACTTCCGCAACCAAGAACAAAACAAGAACAGCCTCCCTTTCCGGCGGATCTTACCATGTGAATGCAGACGGAAGCGATATTACAGGTATCACCTTCCCAGTAAAAGTAACAGAGGGTATGGATCTGAGCAAATACACGAAAGTGACAGATGAGGATTCTGTAGAAATCACTGTTACCAACCGTGGACAGACATCCACCACAACGTATACCGGAAAAGATGCACTGTACGAAAATGCAAGCTATGCATATTACACCTTAAATGAAGTTCCATCTTATTACAAAGAGGCATCTGTAGATGCAGACGGAAATGTAACCTTTGGTGCTGTTCAGGGAGCTGAGGCAACAAAGCTGGAAAATGTAACAGCAGAGCTTTCTACTGAGACTAGATATGGTGATTATCAGCTTGATCTGGATGGTATTACTGATACAATCAAAGCAGGCGAAGATACCGTATACGGTGTTGTTGTCAGCACAAAAGAGGGCAACGATTACGGAATGCGTCATCTGGAGAATATCTGGAGAGTGTCTGAGTTGGCATGGAGCACTGGATTTACCACAAGCGTTCATAATTGCCCGACTTCTTCTGAACATTACAAGAGTATGATGGGACAGACAATCAACAAGATTACATACTACACCAGCAAGGGAATTTATGAAGTTGATGCAGATGTATATGTACCGGTTAAGTTTACAAACGAATTCTCTGTAGAGAATGCTTCCGTAACAGCTGGAAATACTTCTGTTAAACTGGAAGGCCTGCCGGATGATTACGATGCTGTCTATACAATAGAAGGTCTGGCGGGAACCGTGTCCGGTGATACTCTGTACTTCAAGAATGCAGAGAAAGGTTCTTATACATTGACTGTCAGCGATAAGAATGGTAAATATGCAGATCTTTCCGCAGACTTTATCCTTTACACGGAAGAGATGCCGGCAGCATTTAACGAAGATACGACAACACCGGGTCTGCTTAAGAACGGGGATGCAACAGATGAAGAGTTTGCAGATTATCTGAAGAACATTACCTCTGTTACTGTAAATGGAAAAGCATATGCAGCAAGCGGAAGAGGAGCTGTTGTACTGTTCAATGAGGATGGTTCCTTAAAGACAGATGCAGTACCGTTCGCAGAGGGCGATTCTTTTGAAATTACAGTTTCTTCACTGGGATATCAGGATCTTAGCTTCACCTGGAAGAAATCAGCAGAAGAGCCGACTCCTACTCCTACAGAGACCCCAACCGTAACCCCGACCGAGACTCCGACTGTTACCCCGACCGTAACCCCA
>NZ_QUHY01000022.1:0-56461 GCF_003479865.1 Blautia sp. AM47-4 | reverse complement strand
CTGATGTATCCGCGGTTGTTGATCACGCGGGAAACCGGTCGTCGCCGTAACGCCGGCACGTGCCGCTATGTCCTTGATTGTCGCCATGTTTCTCTCCTCGTCATTTTCTAACTGTTTTTTGCTTTCGCCCATTATAGCACAAAAAATCTGTTTTCGGTGATTTTTTTAAAAAAGGGAACGGCAGTCGCCGATTTCGATGTTCTGGTAAAAATAGCGGAGAATCTCCTCATACGATTTTCCCTGCTCCGCCAGATGTTTCGCACCGTTCTGTGACATGCCGACGCCGTGGCCGTAGCCGCCGCCGTAAAATGTAAAGGAGACAGCCGTTTCCCCTTCTTTTTCCGGAACCACGATAAAGCAGGCACTCGGAAGCAGCTCCATCTCACAGCTTACAGTTCCGTCATTTTTCTGAATCGGCCAGCCTTTCGCCGAGAGGAACTTTCGGATCTGATACTCTCCCTCGATTTCCATGGATCCTTTTTCCCCCTCGATACGGACGGTTTCTGCCGCACCTCCCTCTGACCGCCGCCGCACCTCAATCCCCGTGATCTCCCCGATTTTCTGATCCGCTGCCCGTTCTGACAGCACATCCGCCGGAATCGTCACCTGCCAGCGGTACCAGCCGTCCTCCACTTCCAGACTTGTGCTGTCCCTTTTGGTGATAAACGATGCAAACGCCTCCTCCGTCTCCGGTTCCTGCTTCTCCCCGCCTACCGTCACGCTCTTCAGATATTCTGCCGTCTCCGCCGTATTCCACACTTCATCCGTACTCGTCTTCCCGCAGGAGGTTGAGAAAAATACGCCTGAATTGGTTCCCCGCCGCAGGTGATGATTTTTCCTTCTGTCTCCGCCACCGCAGCGTCTGTCTCCGGCTGCGCTTCCATATTGTGGTAGACCTGGCTTTCCACGCTGTCGTCTACATCCGCGTGGTAGTTCTCCCACGTTTTTTCACGAATCCTGGCACACGCATACGTTCTCGCACAGACCGCCTGTGCTTTTAATGCCTCCTTTTCATAGGAGGACGGCATCTCACTCGGCACGACATACCGAAGATACATTTCCAGATCAAGTTCATTTACAACGAGAAGTCCCTCTTCGCTTTTATAGATGACAAAACTTCCCGGATAAACCGTCTCGTCCTCCGGCTTTCCCGTCAGGGAAACCGCCGTTCCCGCCGTCTCATCGGCCGGCACCACATGCACAACTTCCCCGCATTCCTGTTCCGTCACACAGATCGTCTCCTGCGGGGAAGCTATGTATGCGCCGTCGTTCATGGAAAGGCTTGCGTTTCCACGCAGGGACACCTGTTTCTGTGCGTATCCCAGCTTTCCGCAGTCCGTCAGAAGGACACGAATCTGTACCGGTCCGGCTGCCGTTGTTTCTTTTTGTTCTTCCTTTTTACTGTTCAGAAAAGCCGCGTTTTCCTGTTCCATGTTCTGTATCGTCTCCTCCTGCTTTTTGCCTTCCATCGTCTCCGTCCTGCTTTCTGCTGTCGCTGTCTCTTCCGGCGCATCCAGACGGCGCTTCACAACAAACAATAACAGCAACAGGAGAATCCCCACTCCTAACAGTATCAATTCCAATTTATCATTTTTTCTCTTCATATCTCATTCTATGCACACGGCTTTTTGTCCGATTCCTTTTCTTTTTGCGATTTTTCCTTGACAAATACCGCCCTATGGTATATAGTACGGTTGTGTATAAATTTCATATCAACATCCAGAGTGCATCAAAAGAAGATCCGTCTTTTGGTGAGAGAGGGAATTCAGGTGAGATTCCTGGGCGATCCGGTCACTGTAATCAGGGAGTGAAGCATAACAAATCCATTGTATGTCCGCAACATATGAGAAGGAATGTGGAACGATGATCTGTAAGTCAGGAAACCTGCTCTGTATGCATAGGGTTGATGCTTCCGATGAAAGCTTCCATTCAAAGACTATTATGGGATATGGAATGTCTGAAAATTTTCGATTAGATTTTTAGAAACCTTCGAGCGAGATTTATGCATTGCATTAAACGGCCGGGTAAACCGTTTCAGATTCTGGTTTCGCCTGTTCTTAGTCAGGCGCCATCCTCCGCTTAAAGGTGTCTGCTATTCCGCTTGCAGGTTGATTCAGATGGCGAAGCGGTTACCCACCTCTGAAAAGAATATGACATAACTGGTAAGATTCTGTTGGATTCGAAAACAGGGTCTTTTCTTTTTCTGTTTTTTCAGAATTCGTTTTCTGCATATTTTCCCATAAAAAGGCTCCCCGCCTGCGCTCCTGTTTTCACAGGACGCTGCAGGAAGGGAGCTTTTTTATGCTGTTTCTATAGCAAGACCCGAAAATAATGCAAAAAAGGCAGTGCTGCAGAGCGCGAATTGCAAGGAACAGATTTGAAGGCGTACCGAGGTACGACGAAAATCTGTGACGCAGTAATTCATGCTCTGCGGTGCTGAATTTTTTGCATTATTTTCGAGGATTGCTATAAAATAGGATCTTAGAAAATGAATTTGTATACGGTTGTGGTGTCGTAAGTATCGCCTGCCTCGAGGATCGGTTTCTCCTCACCCTCCTGGTTGATGGCATTCGGCACATACTGAGATTCCAGGCAGAAGCCGTTGCGTTTGTCATAGAATACCCCATTCTTTCCGGTAACCGGAGCAATGAAATTTCCGGCGTAGAACTGAACGCATGGCAGATCCGTGAAGGCTTCCATGGTGATGCCGCTCTCTTTGCAGGATGCGACTGCCATCAGCTCAATGCTTCCCTCGACAGCCTTGTCCAGGATAAAGTTGTGGTCGTAGCCGCCGGTCAGTTTGAGCTGTTCGAAATCTGCTTCGATCTCTGCTCCGATTGCTTTCTCGCTGGTGAAATCCATCGGGGTTCCCTGTACCGGTGCATGCTCGCCGGTCGGGATGGATGCAGAATCGATCACCGGGCTGAACTGCTCCGCTTTTAAGACAAGTGTCTGGTTCTCAATAGATCCGGCATCGTGGCCTGCCAGGTTGAAGTAGCTGTGGTTTGTCATGTTGACAACGGTATCCTGATCGCAGCTTCCCTCATAGTGGATTTCTACGGCGTTCTCATCGGTCAGGGTATACGTAACGGACACTTCAAAGTTTCCCGGGAATCCCTGGTCTCCGTCCGGGCTCATCAGAACGAAGGTAACGGCGCTGTCATCCGCCTCTTCTACGTTCCAGAGGCGGTAATCGTATCCGTCCGGGCCGCTGTGCAGGTTGTTGTTGTTCTCATTTTTTGCCAGCTGGTATGTTTTTCCGTGCAGTTCAAATGCTGCTCCCGCGATACGGTTTCCGTTTCTTCCGATGGTGGCTCCAAAATGGCTTCCGTCGGTCTCATAGCCGGTTACGGAGTCAAATCCAAGGACAACGTCTCTCTTCTTTCCATCCTTATCCGGAACGAGAACCGATACCAGATGTGCGCCGTAATCGGTTACGCTGATTTCCATTCCGTTTTTATTGGAGAGCGTGTAGAGCAATGCTTCTTTTCCGTCTTTTGTTGTTCCAAAACCCTGTTTTTTCATGTTCCTTCTCCTTTTGGTTGTATGTAACGTATAAAAGAGAACCATTTTCATGATTCTCTTTTTTCTCTTTTGTAACCCCGGAATGCCGTTTCCCATACTTTGACTCCTAGCAACGCAAGCTAGGTGGGTAGCCGCAGTCATCATTTCTGCCTTCCACTGACGTCTGTTTCCAGGGTGGCCTGACATCCACATGACAATAATAAGCCTCCCGTTTAAAGTAAATGTAGGTTCAAAATAATGAGATCATCGAACATTCCAGGAAGTTACATTTTTCTTCTTTTCTTTTCACAATTCGGATTATACGCTATTTTGGTTCGCTTTTCAAGTATTATTGCACAATTACTCAAAAATATTCGAACAGCTTTTGTATTAAATGATAATACACACCATTCCGCCCCGGCTGTCGTTGACAATTTTCTGCATGGAATCCTGGAGTTTTGCCTGGCCGTCCTCGGTGATCTGGGCGATTTTGCTGCGGATGCCGTCGTCAACGAGCTGCTCGACGGATTTGCCGAAAATGTTGGTATTCCAGATTCCCTCCGGGCTCTTTGCGCTCTCTTTGATATAGGCGATCAGATCCTCCGCCTGCTGCTCACTTCCGACGATCGGCGCAATCTCCGTCTCGATGTTGGTCTTGATCATATGAATCGACGGGCTCACCGATTTAATTTTCACGCCGTATTTGTTTCCCTGATGGATCACGGCTGGCTCCTCCAGCTGAATCTCCTCCCTCCCCGGAATCACGACGCCGTAGCCGCATCCGCGCACCGCATGAATCGCGTCCTCTACCTTGCGGTACTCTTCCCGTTGTGCCGACAGCTCGCGGATCGTCTGCACCAGATCATACTCGCCTTTGATCTCCACGCCGGCAAGTACACTCAGCATTTCATAATAATACTGCTCTTTCACCTCAATCCGCACCTTCACCGTACCGCTCGCAAGATCCATCGACTGCAGCAGTGTCTGGCTGACATACTGACTGGCAATCGCTGTTTTTCCGCCCACTGCATCCTTCAGGCGCGTCTTTTCCCTGCACATCTCACGGATCTTCTGCAGCAGCTCTGCCTTCAGCGGATGGTCATCGGCAAGAAGCTCCACCCATTTAGGAATATAAAATTCCATCTGCTGAAGCGGAAACTCATACAGCACCTTTTCGAGCATATGCAGAATATCTTCTTTGCGGAGCTGGTCGCAGTTCACCGCCATCGCTGCCACGCCGAATTTTGTTTCAAGCTCCTTTACCTGCGCTGTGTCTCCTCCCGGTACGGTTTTTTCGCATTCACAAGAATCAGGAAGGGCTTTCCCTGCTTTTTGAGCTCCGCAACGGTTCGTTCCTCCGCCTGCAGAAAATTCTCCCGCGGCAGCTCGCCGAACGATCCGTCGCACGTCACCATAAGACCGATCGTGGAATGTTCTGCGATCACCTTCTTCGTACCGATCTCCGCCGCCTCCCGGAACGGAATCGCCTGCTCGGACCACGGTGTTTTCACCATCCGCTCCTTCTCATTTTCCAGATTTCCCGCCGCGTCCGGCACCAGAAAACCGACGCAGTCGATCAGTCGCAGCCGGATCGGATCGCCCTCCCCAAGCTGCAGCTCCACGGCGTCTTTCGGCACAAATTTCGGCTCCACCGTTGTGATCGTCTTTCCCTCCCCGCTTAAAGGCAGGGCATCCCGTACCTCCGCCTGTTCCTTTTCCGAAAGATACGGCAGTGCCAGCACCTCCAGGAAACGGCGGATCAGGGTGGACTTTCCCGTCCGTACAGGCCCCACCACTCCGATCAGGAACTGGCCCTTCGTTCGTTTCTGAATATCGCGGTATACTGAATATGCATCCATGCGCTGTTGTCCCCCTTTTGATCTTTGTTGCTATGTACTGTTATATTCTATGAGCCGGTCCCCTCTCCTATCACCAAAACTGCACTGCCGCGCACGCAAAAAAGGCACCGCCGCCCTTTTTTCGGACGCACAGTGCCTTTTTTCTGTCACATTCTTATCTTCAGCCTATGATCAGCTGTTTTTTCTCATGGCAGCCTCTACCACATGGCCGACCAGAACAGATGTGGTAACGGATCCTACACCGCCTGGAACCGGTGTGATTGCCTCAACGATCGGCTCAGCTTTTGCGTATGCAACGTCTCCGCAGAGTTTTCCTTCTTCGTTTACGTTGATTCCGACATCAATAACGGTCTGGCCTGCACGCAGGTAGGTATCATCCACAACACCTGCACGGCCTGCTGCTACGATCACGATATCTGCCTCTTTGACTACAGACGGCATGTCTTTCGTTCTGGTATGGCAGATGGTTACGGTTGCGTTTTTCTTTAACAGCATCATGGCTGCCGGTTTTCCTACAACGAGGCTGCGGCCTACGACAACAGCTTTTTTGCCGGTGCAGTCGATACCGTAGTGGTCGAGGATCTCCATGCAGGCCTGCGGAGTACATGGCGGGAAGCCCTGTTTTGTTCCGGCGAATACGCCTACCATGGAACCGTCTGTGATACCGTCTACGTCCTTCTCCGGGGAGAGTGCTTTGATGACTGCTGCCTCATCGAGATGTTTCGGAAGCGGACGGAAAATCAGAACGCCGTGGATGGAATCGTCTTTGTTTACTTTATCGATGGTAGCCATCAGCTCTTCCTGGGTAACGTCTGCCGGGAGAAGGAATTTCTCGTATGCAACGCCTAAGGTCTCACAGCGTTTGGTTGCTCCTCTTTCGTAGGAAAGGTCATCCTCTCTCTCTCCGACACGGATGATTCCGAGAGTCGGTTTTACTCCTTTTGCTTCCAGCTCTGCTACATTTGCTTTGATCTTCTCATTTAATGCTGCTGTTACTTCTTTTCCTAATAACTGTTTTGCCATTTTTTTATCCTCCGCTTTTCTTTTCGGTCAAAGAGAACTCCTTTTGCAACCCGCTTGCTGCCGGGAAGTTTCTCTGGCCGTTTGTTTTCAGGCTTTCAGTCTTCCCAGTACGTTCCGGAAAATCTCGTCTGCTTTTACGGTATAGACCGCAAGCATTTCATCACATTTTCGATTTAGTTCTTCTGCATATTCCCGGTTTTTCATAGATTTCGTGTTGATATATACATTCAGGGAAGCACCCTCTAAGGCTGCTTTGCAGAATGCTGCGCCAACACCTGCGTCACTGATCGCAAGTGCAGAACCTTTTGCTGCAAATTCTACGATCAGGTCGATTGCTTCGCAGCATTTTTCCATAATTTCCATTGGAACAGAGCAGGCATCCTTCAGCACAATCTCCATGACTCTTGCTTTTTCTGCCTTCTCCTCCTCTGTCTCGCGCGGCATGCCGTATGCTTTGGAGAGCGGTTCGAACACTTCTGCATCGCGCTCGATCAGGTGAAGCAGTTCGTCCTGAAGCGTGGTTGCTTTCGCCATCAGCTCTTTCATTTCCTCTTCGACATCCGCATATTTCTTTTTACCTACTGTCAGCGCACCAACCATGTTGCCAAGCGCTGTGCCGACAGCGCCAACCAGTGCAGAAGCTCCGCCGCCGCCCGGAACCGGTGCTTTGGAACCGAGCACGTCTACAAACTCATTGCAAGGTACTGTTGAAAATCCCATGTTATTTTCCTCCGCTTATTTTTTTCGATCCAGAAGCCATCCTGATGGCCTCAAACCATAACTATTTTGCAGCCAGAGCCTTCAGCATATCAATTGTGACATCTCCCACAACCGCCATATCCTCTCCCTGCGTAAATGCAGCCGGGAAATTGTCCGAAAAGAGGATCTGCGCGGACGGCGGAAACTCATCATCTCCTGCCCATAAAATCAGTCGTACAAAAAGCCCTTTCATAAACTCCAGCTCATATCCGACATCACCGGATGAAATCGCCTGAGCGCCGACACGTTCCATGATCTCACGGAATGCATCCAGCTTTCCGCCAAAGCCAAACGCAAGACGGAACAGGCATCTTCCCTGGAACTGTTTAAAATAAACTTCTCCCCACGGAATCTCCCGGTATGTCAGAAATTTTCCGGTGGATGGGGCAGCTCCGCCCTCGGTCAGATAGCGCAGCACCAGAATTTTTGCATTCGGCTTCTCCTCGAGCGGATACCAGCCGATCACCGGACCGTCTGTGCCGTCATCTCCAAGATGCTGCACGCGGTACTCCGGCCAGGAAATCCGGTAGGAAACACCCATCAGGGATACCGTAAACTCGTGTTTTTCGGCGTCATATGGTACATTACACCGGCTGGAAATCTCCGCCGGATCCGCGTTCTGGTATACTTCCAGGTAATGTTCATAGGGAATCCGTTCTTTGCTGTCTTTTTCGTAATTCAAGTCTACTGCCATGTGAATCCAATTCCTCTCAAAAAAAGGTTCTCACTTCCGTTTTTATACTTCTACAGACGGGAACATCGCTGTGTCCGTGTGCGGCAGGAAGCAGGCCGCTACAAATTCATCCATATACGTCGGTACGGTCGAGAGCTCCAGATACGTCATGTTCCGGGCAACCTCGTACGTCTTCTTCTCTGCCGCTGTCGATAAGAGCATCGAATACGCGCCAGTCAGGGAAGAGTTGCCGATGTAATGGAATTTTTCCAGCGGGATGTCCGGGAACATACCGATGGTAACGGCATTTTTCATGTTGATGCCGCTTCCGATACCGCCCGCTACGTAAACCTCCTCGATCATGGAAACATCCATATCCAGATAGTTCAGCATCGTACGGATCGCTGAGAAAATCGCGCCCTTGGCGCGGATAAAGTTGTCGATATCGACCTCGGTAATCTCAACATCGCGGACACTTCCAGCCTCCTCCTCGAACGCAATGACATAGCTTCCCATGCCATATTTGTCGTGGCGGATCCGTTTTCCCTCACGGATAAATTTACCCTTCGGATTGACCATCTTCGCGCGGAACAGCGCCGCAATCACATCGATGATACCGGAACCGCAAAGGCCGATCGGTTTCGTACCCTCATCTCCGATAACATGGTACGAAGGTTCCATCGTCTCCGGATCAATCGTACATTTTTCAATCGCACCGTCGGTCGCACGCATGCCACAGCTGATATCGCCGCCCTCAAAGGCCGGTCCGGCCGAGCAGGCACAGCTTACCATAAAGTCAGAGTTTCCAAATGCAAGCTCGCCATTGGTACCAAGGTCAATAAAAAGACTCATCTCCGGCCGGTTCCAGATCATGCTGACCAACGCGCCGGCAGTAATATCTCCGCCCACATAGCTTCCGATGTTCGGTGCCAGAATGATATGGGCGTCCGGATGAATCGCAAGATTGACATCCGATGCAAACAGTGAGTTTGTCTTAAAGAAGGCCGGAATATACGGCTCCATCCGAAGCGGATCTGCATTGATGCCCATCATCAGATGCTCCATGGTAGTGTTTCCGGCAATCGCCGCACGGTAAATCTGCTGACTGCTGATTTTCGCTGCACGGCACATGTTGGAGATCATCGGGTTTAAGGTTTCTTTGATGATTGCATTCTGCAGTCTTTCATGGCCTCCCGGTTTCTGGGATTCAATGATACGGTTGATAACATCCGCACCATACCGGATCTGTCCGTTTCCGGAAGAGGCTTTTGCCAGGATTTCTCCGCTCAGCATATCCACGATCAGTGCAGAAACTGTCGTTGTTCCAATGTCGACAACGAGACCGCCGACAACTGCTTTTGCTTCCATTGGAAGCATATCGTATAAAAAGACGTCATTTGGCGTAACCCGGACGACACACTGTGCCTGAAAATGGGATTCCCGAAGGACATCCGGCATTTTTTTCAGTACAGAGTACGGAATCCGTACCCGGTCAAGCCCCGTCGCTGCCTGTACAGCCCAGGTTACTCTCTCGTTATCCGGCATCGTATCATCCAGAGTAGGCTCTTCCATTGAGATTGTAATCACCTGCATGCTGTTTTTCAGCTCCAGACCAGCGTCTGTAATTTTCTTTTTCGTATCTTCAAAAATTGCAATTTCACTCGGTGAACTAAGGTCTGCCACTTTCATGCGGCTCCGGTAAGCGGATGCAATGTCCGGCACTTCCACTTCAACATCGCCTTTGACGGTGCTGACGCACGCCAGTCTCCAGCCATTCTGATATTCTTCCTCAGAAATATGGCGGGTTATTTTGGAATCCAGCTCACCGCTCACAAGACGAACGCGGCATTTACCGCACGATGCGTTTCCGGAACACGGTGCATCGATCGGCACATTGCTCTTCTGCGCTACTTCAAGAAGGCGCTCACCCTCGGTTGCGTAGGTGACTACCGGTTCTCCCTCTTCAAATCGAAAGGTTACTTTTGCCATAATCTGTAAATCCCCCAGTCGTATATATTCTCCGCTGTTTTTTTATTTTTCCGCTTTTAGATAGAAAAACCCCTGATGGTGCCTCAGGTTTTCGCAAACGCTACGGCACCATCAGGGGAAAACCTGCGAGATTTAAAGATTAAAGCTCCAGATAAGAATCTGCGTACAGAGTGTTGCCTTTGAATACGTCACAGGATTTAATGGTCTCCATCAGTCTCAGGTCATTCGGGTTAACGATGGCGCTGGTCAGACCCTGCATCATAGCCATAGCTACAAGTGCGGAATCCATGATCGGACGGATGTTTTTCGGCATACCGTTGGAGTTGTTGGAAAGTCCGCCGGTAGAATTCAGTCCCATATCGCTGAACATCTTAATGCACTCAAGAACTTCCATCTGTTTGTCCTGCATTCCTTTTACAACCAGGAACAGCGGATCAAACCACAGATCTGTCGGCTCCATGCCATGCTCCATACCTCTTTCCAGAAGGGTCTGGCAGTACATCATACGCTCGTCGTTGTCTTTTGCAATTCCTTCACCGTTGCAAAGTGCAATAACGATTGCATCGTTTGCAGCCGCAAGGTCAACGTACTCGATTCTTCCTGCAGCATCTGCAGAGTTTACGATCGGTTTTCCTTTGGAGCGGTTGTATACAGAGATACCAGCCTCAATTGCTTTTTTGTTGGATGTATCCAGAGCCAGAGGAACATTGTCAAAATTGCTCTGCAGCAGCTCAACAGCCCATTTCATGATGTCTTCTCCATCATTCTCAGCCGGTCCGATGTTTACATCAAGGTAAACGGCACCAGCGTCCAGCTGCTGTTTTGCTCTCTTTAAAATTGGCTCTTCATCTCTTGCTGCGAATGCTTTGTTTACAGTAGGAGCTGTAACGGAAAGTCTTTCGCCGATGGTTACAAATTTTGCCATATCTCTTCTCCTTTTCTTTTGGGAATCCCCCATAATTATTTTTTCACGGAAGAAACTTCCGGATACCGGAGTTCCTCCCGGAATTTTTATGTATTACAGTTCTCCGTTTGCCTGCAGATCTTTCATGAATTTTACAAGCTGAACTGCCTCAAGCGGAGCAACGATTACTTCCCATCCAGGAAGCTTGGACTCAATGTCGCCCTTTAATACGGCTACTTTACCAGGAATGATAACTTTTCTGATTTTACTTTATCTTCTACATTCTCTTTGAAGAATTTGGAGATAGAGTTACCGGAGAATTTACCTGCTGCCCAGGATGTCAGTACAGAAAGTCCGCCGGCGTCGTTGATTACAAGGTTGACCGGAACTCCGGATCTCTCGAGCTCTCCGGATACCAGGAAATAGGTCAGAGCAAAGTCTACGGTGGTCAGGCAGATCGAATTTTCATCTGCGCCGTTCAGCGGGTAGATGCCCGGCTCTACTTTCATCGGTTTCTGCGGATCGGTAAATACGTTCTGGCGAAGTCCGAATACCGGAAGTGCCTCTGCGTATCCCATTTCCTCAAGAACAATAATGGAACCGTATTTCATGGTGAACAGGGAAAGCAGTGCCTGCTGCATATATCTGTCGCCCTGTGCAATTTTTGCCAGATTTACAATAGACGGATAACCAAAGGTACGGTCTGTATCCTTTAAGGATGCACGTCTTACCTGTACAGTAGTAGCAAAGGTCTCTTTGATGGTCGCTTCTGTGGTATCAAGAACAAGGTTCTTGTTGCCGAGTTTCTCGATTGCTTCTACGGTGTCGTGAAGCTCATCAATGTTTGCGCCACTAACGCCGAGAACAACGCCTGCCTCTGTGGCAAGTTTGCTCATCTCTTCATAGTTGGATGCATTTGCACCATTCAGGATCGGTTTGCCTGCTTTGCATACTTCCAGAGCAGCTTTTGCAGCGTCTGCGTCCTCACAGCCAAGTACCAGAACTTTTCCGGTTGCTGCTGCTTTCGTTACAAGAGATACGTATTTGTCTACGCCATTTCCGGCATAGTTTACATACAGCATCTCTGCGCACATACGCTCACCGATACGGTCGTAATCAACTTTTTTGTCTTCTTCCAGTTTTGCATCGATCTCTTCGTCAGACATGCAGCTGCAGAGAGATACCGCATAACGGGTTTTGCTTACAAATGTTTTCTCATGACGATAGAGGACCGTCTCTCCGCCAAGAGTGTACTCACTGTCGCCGGTTCCGACTTTGATCGTCTTCATTGGCGGTGCGGTAGCTTCGGAAAGCTGTGCCATAGCGTCGTCAGACATATATGGGCACGCTGAAATATCCATAGCGCCCTGTGCAACCTTCATGGAGAATGCCATACAGGTCGGACATCCGCACTCCTTACAGTTTTTCTTTGGGGTCATTTTAAAAATCTGAATACCTGATAATGCCATAATTCTTTATCCTCCTAATCTCTTCCTTACGTACTGATTACATCAGTTCCTGAATCATTTTGGAAATGGTTGCAACAGACTGTGGATGTTTGAGGATAACTGCATCAGAACCAGAAGCCAGAGATGCGGCTGCTGTCTGAATCTCCATAGAGACTCCTCGTACTTCCTGATTTCCCCATTCCGGAGATTCCTCTTCTGTTGCCATTGCCTCTTTTACATTCCATGTCTCAGAAGCGATTGGAGTAATAATTGGCATCTGCAGCATTTTATCGTCCTGGGATAATGCTGCTGCTTTGATACGGTCCAGTGTAGATACTACGTACTCATATCCGTATCCGACTGCTGCAGAACCTACGTTCATAACAATGCTGTCTGCGCTGACACCAAGCTGGGTCATAACAACATTCAGCTGTTTTGCAAGGTTGATATCTACAGCGGACTCAGCGCCGACTTTCTGGCTGTATGCCAGACCTGCGGCTGCACCAACTGCCTTGTAATCTTCTTCTCTTGCGGACATAACAAGAACGTTTCTTCCCTGAAGGACCTCTGCTACTTTTGTGAGCAGTTCGGAATCCTTCTCAACGTTTTTACATCCTTCTACAACAAGCGGCACGTCAACGGCATCAGCAACCTCTTTGACTGTCTCAATGAGTTCTTCTACCGATTTGTTCAGACCGTTCGGGTCTCCGCCTGCCAGACGAAGGCAGAGGAAATCTGCACCTTCCATAGCTGCTGCTTTTTTTGCAATCTCGCCCATGGTAGCTGCACCTTCATAGTATGCTTTTACGCTTTCCGGTTCTCCTTCCATACCAAGATCTGTGATTTCAACGCCGACCTTCGGTCCGTTTTTGATTTCACCATCGAAAGCATAGAATGGTAATACGTTTTCTCCGCCAAGAGTTACGGTTTTGTCTCCGCTGCCGATTACAACGGATTTAATTGCTGCATTAAACTTTTGTGGTTTGCGATTAAACGGCATAAAAAAAGCCTCCTTAAAAATAAATTCCATACAGGCATATCTCCATGATTCCGCTTCATGGACACACCTGTTATTATTTTAACGTTTTTTCCCAGAGAATGCAAGATTTACCAGGATATTTTCCAAGATTTTCTGACAAAAAGTATCCGTTTTCTCTTCGTCAGCCGTTTTTTTCCAGAAAATCACTTTACAGCTGCCGGCATGTGCCGGAAAGGGCTTCCTCCTCCGCTTTGGAATCCCCTCCCAAGCCATGCCGGTCTGCTTATTCTTTCACAGGATAAGCCTGTAAAATACGAATTACATCATTGGATCCATGCCAAGTGCCGGATGACCTTTCTCGGTCAGGAATGCAACCAGTGTCTCCGGATCTTCTGCGATGGTCTCATCACCGATCATATCGGTAAAGTTGTCGATACCGTACAGCTCTTTTGCTGTTTCATTCAGTTTCTCTGCAACCTGCTCTTTCAGCTCTTTCGGCATCCATACGATACGGGCAACACCGCCTTCTGCTTTCATAAACTTCTTGGAAGCGATGAAGTGTTTGCCGTGTCCCATGAATCCAGGAGTCTGAACACCGCCGCCTGTCATGGAAGCCAGCTCGGAGAAGGTCATTCCCAAAGGAGTCATGCCTGCGTACTCACGGTTTGCGATGCAGACACCGTTGGAGAATGGTTCGATACCACAGATACACTCGAAGCATCCGCAGGATGTCATTGGTTTTTCCATGATGGAGTACAGGGATACGTCATCAAGAGCACCCTGGGAAAGCTTACGAACAGCCTCGTTAACATCCTCATACTCACCGATTCTCTCATCGATTACTTTTTCTTTTGTGATAACCTGGCAAGGTCCGTTCGGATCCAGCTCGTTGGTAGCTTTTGCATCCAGCCATGAAACAGCACCGCAAAGTCCGAGACGCTCTGGTGTAACAACACATACATGGCTCGGGGAGAATGCCTGGCACATGATACAGCTGTAGTATACCGGTACAGATTCATCTGTCATGGTAGACAGACGCTCATCACGTTTGTCGAATACTGGAATTGCAATTTCGTGACGGATCTTGGTACAGTCTTCCGGATTGGTGTAGATCTTAACCTGGCATTTGTCAACAACAGCCTCGAACTCGTTCTTCACCTGTGCGTACAGAACTTCTCCGAAGTGTTTTGCACGGAAACCAGCGTTGAAAGCTTCTTTGCTGACACGGATACGGATCATATCACGCTGTCCGGTATGCATCACACCTTCGATGCAGTTCAGGTAGCTGTGGAATTTACGCTCAAATACAGGCTCGAAATCCGGCTGCATGCTCTTTCCGGCAACCTCAACCACGTATGCAATGCTGTGCTTGGAACCTACCTCGAACTCGTCGATGTCCGGTCCGATCAGCTCGATCTTGTGATCTTCTACTTCGGAAGCATCTTTTGTCTGAACCAGCTCGCAGCAGTCTACACGGGAACCGTCAAACTCAACCTGCATATCACCGCGGCGGATGATTTCGCCCTCAAATGCAGATGCGAATGCAACCGGGATATCGATGTTTGTAATTTTAATCTTGATGTCGCGGGCTTCCAGAGAAGTTGCGTTGAATTTGGAAACGTCCTTCTGGATAATGAGACTCTTCGGAATAGCCGGAACGTCTTTGTCATCGTTTGTGATAACCGGGAAACCAAGTGCAATCGCACCAGCGCCGCATGCAACGATCACATCATCCAGAGGAGCAAAAGCATTTACGAATGCCGGTACACGGTCTTTGGTGTAGGTCATCAGTGCGCCTGCATCGCCTGCAGTTACGTTACCGAAGATCAGGCTGCACGGATTGCTACGGATACAACGTGGATTACAGATGTTACGTCTTTTCCAAGCGGGATGACACGTACGTTTGCGCCGGTCTTGTATCCTAATTCCTGACACTGATCAATGATTCCGCCAACCAGTGTTACAAGAATACCCTGTGCCTGATAGCTCTTAACCAGATCCACGCCTTCCTGTGCGGTCGGAGCGCTTCCAAGGATAACAGCTACGCCCGGGATATCGCCTGTTACAAGCGGCACACCAAGCTCACGGATGATGGCATCGCTTAAATGGCCGTAGCACGGCTCATCATATGGTTTTGCACCGTCGATGTATTTAATTGCCTCGATGAACTCTGCGCAGAGTGCAGTTGCAACACCGGACATAAATACATCATTCAGCTGATTTTCTCTTGTCATCAGAGATTTTACCACGCCAAGAGCCTCTTTCATCTCTTTTAAGTTGGTAACCTTTACTCCTGTTACAGCATAGTAACACGGAAGTGCGTAAGCAGTGTCCGGGAAGCTGACTGCTTTTTCCTCTCCGTTTGCTGCGATTGCGGCATCAATGGCAGCTTCGGTAAGACCGTATACTGCATCATTTCCGCCAAATACTCTCTCGAATAATGTCATGTGTTTTTCCTCCTATCACACTTTTTCCATGCCAGGCATGTTTGACTTATCGATTTTTGTTTTTATTTTCCGTATCTCTTCTACTGCAGCCGCGCTGTAATCATATGGAGACGAACCTTCCCTGTCCGCTTCCATAATTTCCGGGTTGTAGTGGACCATGCCCAGAAGATCCTCCGGGGGGATACGGTCCTGTATGAATGCCTCATCTTTTTCGTCGCGTACTTTGTTTGCCACGACATGAACCTGATGAACGCCAAGCTCTTCGGCCAGACGTTTGACATTCTTATAGGTCTGAATACTTCTTGCACCCGGCTCGATGACTACGATGAACATATCCA
The DNA here is from genome assembly GCF_003479865.1 of Blautia sp. AM47-4. Taxonomy (NCBI): domain Bacteria; kingdom Bacillati; phylum Bacillota; class Clostridia; order Lachnospirales; family Lachnospiraceae; genus Blautia; species Blautia sp. AM47-4. Next base: position 40,538 of record NZ_QUHY01000022.1, on the reverse strand, counting down.
TGCCCTCCGTCGTTCCTCTTCCCAGATGCTCAAGGCCTGCTTCCATGTCGAGGATGACAACATCCCCTCTGTGAAGGACCAGGCTGTTGATGATTCTCCGCAGCATCACATGCTCCGGGCAGACACAGCCGCTTCCGGCCGTCTCCACGGTGCCAAGCGTCAGGAGTTTGACTCCATTGTACTCTTTGCTGTATTTATCGGGGATATCACTTACTCTCGGATTTATCTTGTAAAACCGGTTGTCTGCACTTGCCTCGGTGCGCTCTTCGATCAGTTTTCTCATTTTGGTAATCGGAACGATCGAATCGAGGATTTCTTCCGGAAATCCAAGCGCAAGGCCCAGATTGGCATCCGGATCGACATCTGCAGCCAGAACCGGATGGCCTTCTTCTGCATAAAGTCTTGCAAGGGTCGCTGCGATGGTTGTTTTTCCTACGCCACCCTTTCCAGTTACTGCTATTTTCATTTTACACCTTTTCACTTCAAAAAGGGCGGTCTCTTTTTACGTCAGGGACCGCCCTGTCCTTTTTATACGCCGAGTGCGGCACGTTTCTCTTCGATTCGTGCGAGCATTGCATCGCCCAGCTTGTCGATGTCTTTTTCTACTGTGTAAGCTGCCTCAACCCAGTCGCGGACACCGTTGGTCAGAAGTCCTGTTACCTCAGTGGATCCGGATACATACGCTCTACGCCAAGGTAAGTATCGATACCGGTTGCTACAACATAGTTTCCGATGGAAACTGCTTTCTCAGACATCCACTCCGGAGCACATCCGACAACCGGAAGCTGGGAAATATTGACATTACCGATTTTAGCAAGTTCTGCTACAAGAACCATCATACGGGAGATATCAACGCAGGATCCCATGTGGAGTACCGGCGGGATATCAGCCAGCTCGCAGACACGTTTCAGACCTGCACCGCAGAGATCTTTAGCACGTTTGTCCATCAGACCTGCTCTTGCTGCTGCCTGTGCAGAGCATCCGGAAGCAACGATGATAACGTCGTGCGCGATCAGCTTCTTCATCAGCTCGATGTGAGCGGTGTCCGGACGGACTTTCGGGTTGTTGCATCCTACCATGGCAACTGCACCGCGGATAACGCCGGATGCCACACACTGCCACAGCGGCATCAGAGTTCCGGTCTGGTCAACCTGGGAATTGGTTACTTTATCCAGAGTCTTGATGATGGACTCAAAAGAGTATCCAACGGTTGCTTTCTGCTTCATATGCGGGATATGTACCAGCTCCGGTTTCCGGTTTTTAAAGTTTTCAATTGCCATTTTTACGATGGCTTTTGCATTCTCACCTGCTGTTTTTGCGTTGAAACGAATGTATTCTGCATCCGGCATCTGCGCAATCGGGCTGGTGGTAACGAATTTAGTATGGAAACATTTGCTTAAAGGTCCAAGGGCCGGGAAAATACACTGTACGTCAACAACGATGGCCTCGCAGGCACCGGTCAGTACCACGTTTTCCTGCTGCAGGAAGTTACCTGCCATCGGCACGCCGCGGCGCATTGCTACTTCATTGGAAGTACAGCAGACACCTGCCACGTTGATTCCCTTTGCTCCCATTTCTTTTGCATATGCGATCATCTCCGGATCGTCTGCGTATTCGCAGATCATCTCGGAAAGTGACGGATCATGGCCATGAACGATGATATTTACTTCATCTTCTTTCATAACACCAAGGTTTGCCTCGGTTTCGATCGGCTTTGGAGTTCCGAACAGTACGTCAGAGAACTCGGTACCCATCATGGAGCCGCCCCATCCATCGGAAAGTCCGGAACGAAGGGACTGGCGAACGAGTGCTTCCGGAAGGGAAGAACATCCCATATGAGTCATATGAAGAGAACATGCAACCTCACGGTCAATCGCACGCGGTGCGATTTCTTCTCTCTCCCAGATTTCCTGTGTGTGCTGCGGAGCACGTTTCAGGAATCTCTGTGTTCCAAACGGTTTACCATACTCTAAAAGAGCCAGCTCGGACATCTCATGTGCCAGATCGTAAATATCTTTTCCTTCTGTCTCTACGCCCCACTCTTTTGCGATACGGATCAGTTTCTCCGGATCTTTTACTTTGTAGTTTCCGTTTGGATCAGCCTCATGCAGTGTGTGGCAGATCTCACGGCCATGATCGGAATGTGTTGCGGAACCGCCTGCTGTAAAGCGCAGGAAGTTACGTCCTACAATACCGTGTACATCGCATCCGCAGATTCCTCTCGGTGCCTTTGGTGTAATACGGCAAGGTCCCATCGTACAGATACGACAGCAGGTTCCCTGCTCACCGAATTTACAGTGCGGGGTCTGGTTTTTTACACGAAACTGCCATGCGTCAGCGCCAACCTTTGCACCATTTTCCAGGAGCTCATTCGTGGCCTGTTCGAATTCTTCTACGCTTGTTAATTTGAATTCGCTCATCTTGTCCTCCTCAAGATTGTATTTTAATATTTTTATGGTAAAAACATCCTCCCATGGGGGATATTTTACTTTTGAAATATCCCTCCGTCTGCAGCGTGTACAAAGCGGAGGGCAGATTCTCTGTTTTTATAAATCAAGGTTTTCTACGATTTTCTTTAATGCCGCGCGTACCGGAGAGTCTTCCGGCAGACGTACGGTTGGTTTTCCGTCACAGTCATATTCATAAACCTGATCATCGTGCGGAACAACGCCAAGGAGATTTAATCCCTGTTTTTCAATTTCCTCACGGGTTCCCTCATTTAACACGCCATTCGGCGCACGGTTTACGATCAGTCCTACCTGCTTCGGCTTCATATCGCATTCTTTGATCAGCTCCGCGATTCTCGCAGCGGCCTGTACTCCTCTTCTTGAGCAGTCACTGACCAAAATAGCTGTATCCATTCCCGGAAGAATACCGCGGCTGATATGCTCCATGCCGGCTTCATTATCGACTACCATAAAAGGATAATTCGGGTACAATTTTGCAAGCTGGTTCTGCAGAAGTCCATTGACGAAACAGTAGCAGCCTTTTCCCTGTGTTCTTCCCATCACGAGAAGGTCGAAATCGTCTTCCTCGGTAATTGCGCCGGCAAATTTGAATTCTGCGTAATCTGCCTTGCTCATTCCTGCCGGAATCGGATTTTTTGACGCCATTTCCGCGCGGGCGATTTCTTCCCGGATATCTCCTAACGTAGCCTCTACTTCTACGCCGAGCACCTCATTCAGGTTTGAGTTTGCGTCCGCATCAACTGCAAGAACAGGACCTTTTCCTGACTCGCAGAGATACTGGATCAGCAAGCCGCATAATGTTGTTTTTCCAACGCCGCCTTTTCCGGCGACAGCTATTACGTGTGCCATAAAAATCGGATGCCTCCCAAATTCAAGTAATTAATTCATTAAACCAGTGTGCAAAGGCCGGATCTGTCGATGATTTCAGATACGTCTTTCCATTTATTCAGTGCATACAAATGAATTCCATTGACACCAAGTGCACGGTATGCATCAATCTGTTTTACGGTATATTCGATACCCTCTTCTTTGAACTCTGCAACTTTCTTGTCGTAGAATACGTCGAACGGTTTGCCCTCTGCATCTTTTGCTGCAAATGGGTTCGGGAACAGCCAGTGTCTGGAGATCATTCTGGAAAGCTCTCTGTCCATAACACAGCCGTTTCTGGAAAGTGCCATGTTGATGGTAGCTGCCTGATCCAGGATCGGCATAACTCCAACGTCTACCGGCATGGTGATTCCTGCTTTACGGATTGCATCGAGCCAGTATTTGAACTGCTCCATATCCCAGCAGAGCTGTGTCATGATGTAGTCAGCTCCGTTGTCCTGTTTCTGTTTCAGAACTGCGATATCAGACTCCAGACTTCTGCAGGAGATGTGGCCTTCCGGTGAACCTGCAACAGCGATTTCAAATTTGTCGCCGTAGGTATCACGTACGAATTTTACAAGATCCGTAGCGTAGTCAAAGTCACCGCAGGTTGTGGTCTCGCCAAGCGGAATATCACCGCGCAGTGCCAGCATGTGGTCTACGCCGTCAGCCAGATACTGATCCAGCTGTTCTTTAATTCCTTCTTTTGTGTTTTTGATAACGGTGAAATGAGTAACCGGTGTGGTTCCGGCATTTTTGATCATCTGACATACTTCACGATTTGCTCCGACGTTTCCGCCGCCTGCTCCGTATGTACAGGAAATGTAAGACGGGTTATATTTCATCAGGTGGTCGATGGTACCCGGCAGATTCTGCAGTCCCTTCTCTGTCTTTGGCGGGAACAGCTCAAAAGACAGAAGGGTCTTGTTTTTCATCTCTTCTGAAAGTTTCATAATTCAATTTACCTCCGCTTTAATATAATATATTCCTATTCTAAGTCCCGGTTCGCCTGTTCTGTTTGTTCCGATTCGCAGACCCCGGGGTCTAAAACCGCTTTTATAGAATAACTGGTTCCGTCAACCAATTATCATTCACAGTCCAGCTCTACAATGCTGTTTGCAAGATCTACCATTTTGATCTTACCCTGCAGTCTGATCTCTTCGCCCAGGATGTCGCGGATGAGAACGTATTCTCCATCGACATCGATACGGCTTACATTTTTACAGACAACTGTGTTTTCCGGATTTTTGTATACCGTTGCAAGGCACATAACTTACGCCTCCTCTACTTAACTTCTTTCAAATGTTCTTTTACAAGCGTCAGTGCAAGGGACAGGCGCATATTGCCTTTCTGGAAATCGGATACTCCCTCCCTGATCTGTTTTGCGGCGTCCGCCATTCCGGCTTTTTCCAGTTTGTCGGCCATCTCGTCGAGTTCTGCTGCGTGATGTTCATTGTGCTGCAGCATATAGGTTAAAAGGGCAAGATTCTCGTCCTTGCATTTTTCTTCGGAACCGCATGCATTGCAGGCATGTCCGCAGTCTTCTCCCTCGTGATGATGGTCATGGTGATGATGGTGCTCGTCGTGAGCTCCGTGCGGAATGGGATTTCCATTCTCGTCATATAATAAATGCATAATATGGCCTCCTCTGTCCCCGTTTTTCTGCTCTGCCGTCCGTTTCGTCCGCTTTTGTTTTCCTGAAACGTCCTGCAGATTGTACAGGGAATGATAAATAAATATCAATTCAAACTTATTATACTCTATTTCATGCACAAAATCAATACGGCCTCCACAAAATTTCTGTACAATTCGCCGTACAGGCCGTCCTGGCATCCTTCTTTTTTCTTGCGTGGCTTGTTATTTTTTTCATTTCCCGATTGTGTTAAACTTTTTTAATATATTTGGTCTGATTTCTTTAAATTTTCATGTTATACTAAACATAATTATGAGAGAAATACGGCAGAATCTTTTTTTGATTCAAGATACGGAGGGTTTTTATGGCACTTTCTATTCCAACCATCACATTGAACGACGGCAGAGCGATGCCGCTTCTGGGGCTTGGCACTTACAAATCGACAGAAAAAGAGGCAGAAAAAGCAATTGTCACCGCGGCAAAATACGGCTACCGTCTGATCGATACCGCCTCCTCCTATAAAAATGAGGACAGCATCGGCCGCGGGATCCGCGCAAGCGGGATTCCGCGGGAAAACTTTTTTATTACCACAAAGGTATGGAATACCGCGCAGCGGGTCGGTGATATCGAAGGTGCCTTCAACCGCAGCCTCGACCGTCTCCGTCTCGACTACGTTGATCTTTACCTGATTCACTGGCCGGTGCCGGGCTGCTACCCGGAGACGTGGCGCGCACTCGAAAAAATCCGCGAATCCGGGCGTGCAAAATCGATCGGCGTCAGCAACTTCGAGGAGCCGCACCTTACCGCCCTCTTTGAATTTTCCGGCGTCATCCCGGCCGTCAACCAGATCGAATGTCATCCGCTCTGGAACCGGAAACCGCTCATCGCTTTCTGCCGTTCACATGGAATCGCCGTTCAAGCGTATGCGCCACTCGCAAGAGGTCTTTATCTGAACCGTGAGATTATGCAGCAGCTGGCAGAAAAGTATGTACGCACGGAAGCGCAGATCGGTCTCCGCTACCTCGTCCAGCAGGGCATCAGTGTCATCCCGAAATCGACACATCCAGACCGCATTTTTACCAACGCGGATGTCTTCGACTTCGAACTTTCTGAAGCCGACATGGCGCTCATCGACACGATGGACGAACAGCTCCGCTCTGCTTCCATACCGGATGACCTGCTGTAACTGCGGATTCACAGCAAAAGCAGCACAGAAAATCCGTTTCTTTCCATTTCAGATTTCTGTGCTGCTTTTTCTGTTTCTCTTTATTTCGAGGATACCATCCAGTCTGCTGCAGGTGCAGATCCAGTCCCCCATTGCTTCGGCTTCTTCTAAATCATGCGTGACCAGAAGCATCGTTTTTTCTTTTCCTTTTCTGCGGATATAGTTCATCGTTTTCTTTTTCGTCCCCGCATCCAGTCCCCGGAACGGCTCATCCAAAAGGAGGAAATCTGCGTCCATGCGCATGGCCCGCAGAACCGCCACCCGCTGGCGCATGCCGCCCGACAGTTCCGATACAGCCTGGTTTTCACAGCCCGAAAGGCCGAGTTCCTCCATCTCCTCCACAAGATGACGGGAGCTTCTTTTTTCTTTTCCAAACATGCGGCGCCTTACCGCGAGCTGGATATTGGCTGCAGCTGTCAGTTCTTCTGCCAGCCGCGGTTCCTGAAAACCATACTTTTTCTTAAGGCTTCCAGTCCCCCGATTTTTCCGCCGTCCGCCTGCTCCAGGCCTGCCAGAATCCGCAGCAGGGTTGTCTTTCCCGCCCCGGAAGGAGCCATCAGACAGGTCACTGCTCCTTTTTTCAGTTCCATCGTAAGATTCGAAAAAATAACGTGTTCTCCATACGCTTTTTTCAGATGGCAGATTTCAATCGTATCTTCTCTCATTTCATCACCAGCATCCTTTTTTCCGCAAGATCCATTCCTTTTAAAACAGCTTTTTCGAGACAGAAGCTGACGTACACGATCGCTGCCGTCCAGGCAAAGAGTCCCGGTGTGTCGAGATATATTTTTGCCTGATACAGATGCTCTCCGATGGATCGGTTCGGAATGCCGATTACTTCTGCTGCCGTTCCGGCCTTCCAGCAAAGGCCGAGGGAAAGTGAACATCCCGTCCGGATATATGGGTACAGCTGCGGCAGGATCACCCAGCGCAGCCGCACCGGCCGCGGAACCTGAAAAACGTCTGTCATCTCCAAAAGCGCTGTGTCCAGTTCCCGTAGGCCGTTCCGCGTGTTTGTATACAGGATCGGAAATACCATCAGAAACGAAATCACAACCGAAAGATTCTTCGAAGAAACCCAGATCAGGATCAGAATCACAAAAGAAGCGACCGGCACTGCTTTCACTGCTGCAACCAGCGGCGTCAGGAGTTCTTCTGCAATGGAAAACCGACCGGCAAGTGCAGCTCCTGCAATTCCCGCCGCCGCACCAAGAAGGAATCCGGCTCCGATGCGTGCTCCGGAAAACAGCAGGGACTGCCAGAAGACCGGTTCTGTTACAAGCGTAAAAAGGCGTTTCAAAACAGCGGCAGGAGATGCCAGAAGGATCTCCTGCCCGACAAAAACGCTTACCGCCTGCCAGATCATAAGCCAGAACACGATCGGCCAGAGCTTCGTTTTTCTCTGTTTCTCTTTTTTGTTTTTATTCGGAATAATAGAAGTCATCTCCTGGAAGTTCTCCTCCGACTGCCTCCGGGTTCTGGTCTTTGAGTACACCGAGATAACCGGAAAGCTTCTCTTTCATCTCATCACCGGTGATGCAGACAATGTTGCATGCCGGAAGCGCTTTCTTTGCGACTGCCTCCGGAACAATGTCATAATCCCCGATCAGTTTTGCCGCCTCATCCGTGTTTTCGGTTACGTAGGATACGGATGCCTGGTAAGCTTCCATGAAGTCTGCAACTGCTTCCGGATGCTCCTTGGCAAAGGCAGTGCGCACAACGGTAACACCTGTCACCAGTGTACTCGCCGTTCCTTCGGACTCCTGGATTTTGTTCCATTCTTCGGTCAGGTCAAGTGCGGTGCGCAGCGTTTCTTTTTTCGTCTGTGCCGTCGTTACAAACGGCTGCGGCAGCATGGCGATTCCATCGGCATCTTCTGCAAGTGCTGCCACGCACTCGGCGTGTTCGCTCTTCCACTCGATCGTTACGTCCTCACCCGGTACGAGACCGTTCTTTTCGAGGATATAATTCAAAGCATACTCCGGAGTTGCACCTTTGCCGCTCGCATAAATGGTTCTGCCTTTCAGATCCGCAATGGAATGTACGGTATCACCGTCCTCGACGATATAAAGGACACCGAGCGTATTGACTGCGAGCACCTGCACGCCGCCGTTTGTCTTGTTGTAGAGTACGCTTGCAAGGTTCGCCGGAACCGCGGCGATATCCACCTCTCCCTGTACCAGTTTTGCGCTGACCTCATCCGGGGCAGCGGCAAGTTCAAACGTGTCCGCAGGTGACTCTTTGCTGTCGTTATCGCTCATCATTTTTACCATTCCCATGCTGGTCGGTCCTTTTAATGCAAGCACATGGACCGGTGTCTCATCTTCTGTTTCCGATGCCGCTGTGCTGCTCTCTGTCTGCGTATTTTCTGATACTGTACTTTCTGATCCTGTGCTTTTTGTCCCTCTGCTCTCCGTCTTTGTCTCTGTCTGGCCGCATCCTGCAAACAGAAGTACCATTGCAAGAATCGCTGCCGCAAAGCCCATCTTTCTTTTCTTTTTCACTTTTGTCTCCACCTTGCTGTTCTTTTTAGTCTACCAGCTTGTCCAGTTCTTTTACATATTCTGTCTGACTGGAAATCTTGTGTTTTGCCTGCGCCGCATATTTGTTGACTGCCGCCTGCGACTTTTTGATTGACTGCATCGTGCCGGCTCCTGCCACGCATCCGCCCGGACAGGCCATGCCTTCGAGAAGATAACCGTTGTACTTTCCGGCCTTTGCCATTGTCAGCAGTTTCCGGCATTCCTTCAGACCTTCTGCATTTGCCATCTTGATTTCGCGGTCCGGGTATTTTTCACGGATTACATTTTCCACAGATTTTGCAACGCCGCCGGAGACAGCAAAGTTTCTTCCGTCCACCGATGCATCGCTGACGCCGTCCGGATCTTCCTCAAGTGCACTCACATCTACCTGGCGCGCATCGAAAATGCCCGACATCTCTTCAAACGTCAGAACGAAGTCCACCTCACTGCGGACAGACCGGCGCATGGCCTCCAGTTTTTTCGCCGCACACGGTCCGACAAAGACAACCTTCGCATTCGGATTGTGTTTCTTGATCAGACGCGCCGTCAGCGTCATCGGGGTCAGTGCCATCGAGATACAGTTAGCGTAATCCGGGAACAGTTTCTTCGCCATTACAGACCAGGCCGGACAGCAGGATGTCGCCATAAACGGCAGTTTCTCCGGAACTTCGTTCACAAAATCCTCTGCCTCCTGTGCCGCACAGAGATCCGCTCCGATCGCAACTTCAAAGACATCCGCAAAGCCGAGCTTTTTCATCGCCGCACGCAGTTTTCCAGGCGTTACTTTCGGTCCGAACTGGCCGACAAACGCCGGTGCCAGCGCTGCATAGACGCGCTCTCCCGACTGGATCGCACGGATTACCTGGAAGATCTGGGATTTGTCCGAAATAGCGCCGAACGGGCAGTTGACGAGACACTGGCCGCAGGATACACATTTCTCGTAATCGATATCCGCTTTTCCGTTCTCATCTGAACCGATGGCATCCATTCCGCAGGCTCTCGCACACGGACGCTCCTGAATGATAATAGCCTGGTATCCGCATACCTTGGCACACTGACCACATTTGACGCATTTATCCTGATCAATATAGGATCGTCCATTGGTGCGGTCCAGCGTAATGGCCTTTTTCGGACAGACTTCCACGCACGGATGTGCAAGACATCCCTGACATCCCTCCGTGATCAGAACCCGTTTTTCATGACAGGCGTTGCATGCAAATTTGATGACATTAATGAGCGGCGGTGTATAATACGTCTCCGCCTGGTCCGCCAGTTTGATATTGTCCGAGATCGGGGCGTGCTCTGCCGCGCTTCTGCACGGAAGTCCCATTGCAAGGCGAAGCCGCTCTCCTACAATCGCCCGCTCCAGAAACACATCATTTCTAAAATTTCCGACCTCACCGGGAATTACACGGTAAGGAATTTCCTCGATCGTCTTTTCCACCGGGGAGTCCACGTCATACGCCATTTTTGCAACTTCCGTAAAAATGGCATGGCGGATTTCCTGAATTCTTGTTTCTACTCCTCTCATTCTTTCTTCCTCCTGCTGTATTTTCCTCCGCATCTTTTCAGTTAAAATTATTCCGCTTTCTATTACTATACTTGATTTCGAAAGTATTGTCATCTTTTTCCCGTATTTTTGCTGAAAAATTTCGGTCTGCACAAAAAAAAGAACCTGCCGTCTCTGTATCATTTCACAGAAGTGACAGGTTTCTTATTTTTACCGCTCCCAGAGATCCGGGGCGAGTTCGTCTTTTTTCATACGCTGCATCAGTTCATCCACAGCCTGTTTCGGGTTTTTGTTTTCAAACAGAACCTGATTGACTGCCTGAATGATCGGCGTTTCGATTCCGAATTTTTCTGACAAGGTAAGCCCCGCTTTTGCGGAATAGACACCTTCAACAATCATTTGAACCTCATCCATCGCCTGCTGCATTGTTCTTCCCTGGCCGATCAGATATCCTGCTTTCCTGTTCCGGCTGTGTACGGACGCACACGTTACAATCAGGTCACCGATGCCGGAAAGGCCATAGAAGGTTTCCGCATGGGCACCCATCGCCGTGCCGAGCCGTGCAATTTCCGCGATCCCGCGGGTAATCAGAGCCGCTTTCGTATTGTCGCCGTAGCCAAGACCATCCGCCGTTCCGGCTGCCAGTGCGATGACATTTTTCAGAGCTCCGCCAAGTTCAATTCCCGTGATGTCCGGGCTTGTGTAAACGCGGAAGACCGGGCTCATGAACACATTCTGCACATACAGTGCGCTCTCGCGGTCATGCGCGCCGACAACGATCGTGGTCGGCAGGCCGCGGCCGACCTCCTCTGCATGGCTCGGTCCGGAGAGAACAACGACATTCGTTCCCGGCACTTCCTCCTCGATGATCTGAGACATCGTCATCAGGGTATCGGCTTCCACGCCTTTTGCCACATTGACGATGAGCTGGCCGTCCGGAATATCCGCCGCATACTTTTTACATGTGGTTCGCACGTACGGGGATGCTTTTGCCATCACAAGGATGTCCTGTCCGGAAAGGGAGCCGCGCACATCGCAGGTGAACTTCATTTCATCCGGCAGTTTTACGCCCGGAAGCTTCGTCAGATGCTCTCTGTGTTCCTTTAAGCTCTCAATTTCCTTTTCATTTTCCGAGCAGATCGTCACGTCATGCCCGTTGTTGCAGAGCAGGAGGCCGAGGGCGGTTCCCCAGCTTCCTGCTCCGATGATACTAATCTTTGCCATATTTTATTTCTCCGACTTTTTGGATAAATACGTTTTCCGCTCTGTTCCCGCGATGAGGCGCTTGATGTTTGCACGGTGCTCCCAGAAGGCAAGCACGGCAAGAAGTGCGATCACCACGTACATCTCATAGAGATACGGCGGTTCCAGCGCAAAGCAGCCCGCCTGTCCCATGATAACGGCCATCGCAAAAAAGACAACGTAAACCATCATGGAACCGAGGGAAACATAGTGTGTTACTGCAAGATTCAGGAAAAACAGCGCTGCACAGACCAGCGTGATTCTCCAGTCAAACGAGATAATCAGACCCGCGGTTGCAGCGATTCCTTTTCCGCCGCGGAAGCCTAAGTAAAACGGGAAGTTGTGGCCGAGAATCGTTCCGGCCGCAGCATACACCGTCAGCAGTTTCAGCAGTTCCGGGTGCGATGCACCGAAGATCAGGCGTACCGTCAGGACCGCCAGAATGCATTTGATGCAGTCGCCGGCAAGCGTGATGGCGCCTGCTTTTTTCCCTAAAGTCCGGAGCGCGTTGGTCGTTCCTGCGTTTCCGCTGCCGTGTTCCCGGATATCAATTCCCTTCGTCCTTCCATAAATATATGAGGTCTGAAAAAGGCCAAATGCGTATCCGATCAAAAGGCATATGATCCGTACCATAACTCTTTACTGCTCCTTCTCTTTTCGTTCTCTGATGATGAATTTCAGCGGTGTGCCGCGGAAGCCGAACGACTCTCTGATTTTATTCTCCAGATATCGAACATAGGAGAAATGCATCAGTTCTTTGTCGTTGACGAAAATAACAAATGTCGGCGGTTTGACCGAAACCTGTGTCATGTAGTAGATTTTCAGTCGTTTTCCACGGTCTGACGGCGGCTGCTGCATTGCCATTGCCTTGGTCAGAATCTCGTTCAGGACACCGGTCTGTACGCGCAGGTTCTGGTACTGCAGAACCATGTCGATCGTCTCGAACAGCTTCGGAAGACGCTGTCCTGTCTTCGCAGAGATGAACAAAAGCTCTGCGTACGGCATGTAAGCCAATGTATTTCTTACTTTTTCGGTAAAGCGGTAGATCGTCTTGTCATCTTTTTCCAAGGCATCCCATTTATTTACCGCAATGATCATACCTTTTCCACGCTCATGGGCGATACCGGCAATTTTGGCATCCTGCTCGGTGACGCCCTCGGTTGCATCGATCAGAAGAACAACGACATCTGCGCGCTCTACGGCAGATACGGTACGGATGATGCTGTACCGCTCCAGCTCCTCTTTGATCTTGTTTTTCTTTCGAAGGCCTGCGGTATCGATGAAAATATATTCATTTCCATTGTGCATGATCGTGGTATCGATCGCATCGCGCGTCGTTCCGGCGATGTCGGATACGATGACACGGTTCGAGCCCAGCAGTTTGTTGACCAGAGAGGATTTTCCGACGTTCGGTTTTCCAACAATGGCGATGCGCGGAATCTCGCTCTCCTCCTCGTTTTCCATCTCCGGATCAAAATATCCTGTCACCTCATCGAGCATATCGCCGATGCCGAGCTTTCCGGATGCGGAAATGGCGTGCGGCTCTCCGATGCCGAGGTTATAGAATTCATAAACATCCATCATCTGACGGTCGAAGTTGTCGACTTTGTTGACCACCAGCACAACCGGCTTGCGGCTTCTTCTGAGCATATCAGCTACTTTTGCATCGGCATCTACAAGGCCCTGACGGACGTCAGTGATGAAGATGATGACATTTGCGGTATCAATGGCGATCTGCGCCTGGTCTCTCATCTGGGAGAGAATGATATCTTTGGATTCCGGCTCAATACCGCCGGTGTCTACCAGCGTAAATTTGTGGTTCAGCCACTCCACGTCGGCATAAATACGGTCACGGGTTACACCCGGTGTGTCTTTTACAATCGAAATATTGTCTCCGGCTAATACATTAAACAGGGTGGATTTACCCACGTTCGGCCGGCCCACAATTGCTACAATCGGCTTGCTCATACATTGTTCTCCTTCTGTGTATCGTCTCCTGGTTTTCCTCCACAACTGCTTTCACCAGGTCGCTGCCCGGCTCATCGATAATCTGTACCGGTGTTTTCAGGCGCTCTTCCACCTCTTCCACCGTCACATCGTCGAGAAAGACGTTTTTTCCCGAACGGAGCATGTTGCACGGAAGCAGCAGGCAGTCGCCAAGATCTCTTCCCTCTAACTGCTCCATCAGATCCTTTCCGGTAATCAGACCGGATACGGTAATGGATTCTCCAAAGAAATAGTTGATAATCGTGATAACCTCCGCCTGTACATTCGGATATTTTTCACGAATTTTCTGCATGTGTTTTTCCAACGACGGCGCCGCAGCTTTTCCGGTCGCAATCGTTACATGACGGTGACGGTCGTCCCCTTCTCGTTTCGAAAGTTCTTCCGCAACCTCGTCCTCCAGAAGCCGGAGCATTCCCACTCCGTTTTCCAGCTGGATATAGCCATCGTAATTTTCCTCCTCCGGAATCGGCTCTCCCGCCAGCAGATACCATTCATCACCAGCATGGATAAAGTGAAGTCCCCACTGTTCATACAGCTTTTTCTGCCATTTGTGAATCGTGGCAAGAACTTCTTTTGCATCCTCCCTGGTAAACGGTTCCAGAGGCGCCAGTCCGTCGCGGTACTTCGAAAGTCCGACCGGGACAACCGAAACACTTTTCAGATGCGGCAGATATTTTGACAGATCCGAAATACTGCGCTCCAGCTCTGCGCCGTCGTTGTATCCCTTGCAGAGCACAATCTGTCCATTCATCTCGATTCCCGCCTCGTAAAGGCGCTGGACCTTCGGAAAGATATTGCCCGCAAAACGGTTGTGCAGCATTTTGCAGCGGAGCTCCGGGTTCGTTGTCTGGAACGAAATATTGATCGGTGCCAGATGGTAGCGGATAATCCGGTCGATATCGTGGTCGCTCATGTTGGTCAGTGTAATATAGTTTCCCTGCAGGAAGGACAGACGCGAATCGTCATCCTTAAAATACAAGGTGGGACGCATTCCCGGCGGCATCTGATCGATGAAGCAGAAAATGCAGTTGTTGCTGCAGGAACGGTACTGATCCATGAACTCGTTCTCGAATGTGATGCCGATTTCCTCGTCATACTCTTTTTCGATTTCCAGGTCCCATTCCTCGCCGTCCTTTTTCCGGATCGTGAGTTCCAGATACGTGTCGTTGGTCTGGAAGTGGTAATCGAAGACGTCCTCGATGATTTCCCCGTTCACGCGGAGCAGTTCATCGCCCGGTTCGAGTTCCAGTTCTTCGGCAATACTGCCCGGTTCTATTGTCTTGATAATGTGTTTCGTCTTGTTTTTCACAGATCTTACGTTTTGGCCTTTCCATTTACTTCTTTATAACTTCTCTTTGCCCAGTAAAAAGCGTGCTTTTTTTGCATACCTTCCGGACATTCATCCATTATAATAACAACAACCTGCACAAAAAGCAAGGATTCTTTCGTTTTTTGCTTGACGCACCCTTTCCCAAGATGATATAAATAGGAAGTAAATGGTTTGTAAAAAATGTCGATTACTGGAGGTTTGTATGGCTAATTTAGATTTACTTGAAAATTCCATTCCGGTTGCTCCGTTAAAGCTCGCAGCTCTGCCGGGCAGTATGGAAATGGCAAAAAAAGTTGATGCGTATCTGGTTCAGTTCCGTAAAGAGCTCGCCGAGCGCCGCAACGGGGTTTCCTTTTCCGGATATTCCGAGGATTCTTTTCTGATTGACTGCGAGTGCCCGCGTTTCGGTTCCGGCGAAGCAAAAGGAAAGATCAACGAATCCGTCCGCGGTGCCGATCTTTACATCCTGGTTGATGTCTGCAACTACAGCATCACTTACAAGGTCTGCGGCTACGAGAACCACATGTCACCGGATGACCATTATCAGGATCTGAAACGTATCATCGCTGCTGCAACAGGAAAAGCACACCGGATCAACGTAATCATGCCTTTCATTTATGAAGGAAGACAGCATAAGCGCACCAAACGTGAGTCTCTCGACTGCGCACTTGCTCTGCAGGAGCTGATGAACATGGGTGTTTCCAACTTTATCACCTTCGACGCACACGATCCTCGTGTCATGAACGCAATTCCGCTCGGCGGCTTTGACAACTTCATGCCAACCTACCAGTTTTTAAAAGCCCTTCTTCGTTCCGTTCCGGATCTGACGATCGACAACGATCATCTGATGATCATCAGCCCGGACGAGGGAGCGATGGCGCGTGCCGTATACTTCTCCAACGTGCTCGGCGTCGATATGGGTATGTTCTATAAGAGAAGAGATTACTCCACCATCGTAAACGGAAAGAACCCGATCGTGGCACATGAGTTTCTCGGCGATTCCGTAGCAGGAAAAGATGTTGTCATCATCGACGATATGATCTCCTCCGGTGAGAGTATGCTCGACGTTGCAAAACAGGTCAAAGAGCGCGGCGCTGACCACGTCTTTGTCTGCACCACCTTCGGCCTCTTCACCGATGGTCTGGAGAAATTCGATGCTTACTATGAGAAAGGCTATATCAGCAAAGTCATCACCACCGACCTGACCTACCGTACACCGGAACTCGTTTCCCGTCCTTGGTATGAGCCGGCTGAGATGAGCAAATATATGGCAAGCATCATCGATACGCTTAACCACGACGTATCCGTTGCAAAAGTACAGTCTACGACAGAGAAAATCAATAAGCTGCTGGCAAAACACAGATAATCGATTTTGTGTCCGCCGGATGCATACAGCAAAAAACGGATCTGTTTTTTCCAGGTCCGTTTTTTGCTGCTTTCTATTCTGTTTTCAGACCAGGGAAAGGAATGCCGCGAGGTTTCCTCTTTTTCCCTTCGATGCACGGTGGGAATACAGGAAATCCGGGTTGCAGCAGGTGCAGAGGTTCGGCAGATGAATCTGCTTCTCCGGCACTCCTGCCGCAAGAAGGATCTGATGATTCGCCTCCCAGAGATTTAACTGGTATTTTCCATCTGGTTTTCCGTAGAACAGTTTCTCATGCAGTGTTTCCGGGAATGCTGCCCGGAACTCTTCGATCACGTCACCGCTCACCTCGTAGCAGTCCTGGCAGATCGACGGGCCGACGGCTGCGATCACATCTTTTGCTTCTGTTCCAAACCGTTCGTGCATCGCATCGAGCGTTGCCTGTCCCATCTTGTGGACCGTTCCACGCCAGCCGGAATGTGAAAGTCCAATTGCACGGTGCACCGGGTCGACAAAGTAGAGCGGCACGCAGTCCGCATAGAATGTCGCAAGTACGACGCCCGGCTCATCAGTGATCATACCGTCAATATCATGAAAATCGCGGTCTCTTGTCACGCCGCTGCCGCAGTCTGCTTTCGTCACATAACGGACCTTCGTCGTGTGTGCCTGATCGGAGGTAACAATGTTTTCCACTTCAAACCCCGCCGCCTCACAGAATCTTCTGTAATTCTCCCGCACATTCGCCGGATCGTCGCCGCGCGAAAAGCTGAGATTCATGCTGGAAAGATGTTTCTTACTCACCCCGCCGATCCGTGTAGAAAATGCATGGCGGATGCCCTCAATTTTCTCAATCGCCGGCCAGGTCAGATAGACCACGCCGTTTTCCGCCTCGTTGACATGCATCGTTTTTTTATCGTTTTGTTTCCATTGAATTGGTATCATAAAAACTCCCTTCCTACCAGCCGCTCCCCTGATAATAAAACGCGTTCGCATAGACGCGGATCTCCTCCGGTGTCTCTGCCACGACGTCGAAGCGGCAGGGCACATCCATCGGGATCTGGTGGAGCATGCGGTAGTAATCTGCTGTTTTTGAAATTTTCTTCTGTTTCTTTCCATCCACGGCGCTTGTCGGGTCTCCGGCTGTCCGGCCGGTGCGGTATTTTACTTCGATAAAAATGTATGTGTCGTCCTGTTTTGCGATCAGGTCGATCTCACCGAAGCGGCACCGGAAATTCCGCACCAAGATATGATATCCCAGGCTTTCCAGATATTCTGCCGCACGGCTCTCCTGTCTCGTTCCTACTTCCCGCTGGTTCAAATGCGATACCCTCTCCTTTTTTTGATGCGGCGCCTTTACACGAAATGGCCGATAAACGACTGCCGGTGGATCGGTGACGGGCCGATTTCTTTTAAAGCAGCGATATGCTCTGCCGAACCGTAGCCCTTGTTCGATGCAAAACCGTAGCCCGGAAGCACCTTGTCGTACTCTTCCATCAGGCGGTCCCTTGTCACCTTCGCAATAATACTTGCCGCCGCAATCGAAACACTCTTGGCATCTCCCTTGATGATCGGCACCTGGCGGATGTCCACCTGCGGGATTTTCACCGCATCGTTTAAGAGCACATCCGGCTTCACGGAAAGCTTGCTGATCGCCTCCCGCATCGCCTCGTACGTTGCCTGTAAAATATTGATCTCGTCGATCCGCGCCGGAGAGGCATAGCCGATGCCGACGGCCACTGCCTCACGCATGATCACATCGTACAGCTCGTCGCGTTTTTTGGCCGTCAGCTGCTTGGAATCGTTCAGATACAGGATTTTACTGTCGCGCGGCAGAATGACCGCACCTGCGACCACAGGGCCCGCCAGAGGGCCTCTTCCGACCTCGTCGATGCCGCAGATCCAGCCAAGATCCTCATATTTGTGCTCGTAGATCTTCATCTGTTCCGTGCGCTCGCGCTCTTTTTTCAAGGCCTCTTCCTGTTTCTGGTATTTTTGAATCAGATTTTGTACGCCGGCACGGGAATCCTCTTCGTATTCCAGATAAAGGGCGGGCAGCTCCGTCTCCGAGCTGCCGCAAAAATTTCCCGTATGGCGGATATTGATTGTTTTTTCTCTGTCATCGTTGTTCTCCGCATTTTTTATTTTGATAAATCCATTTATTCCGGTTTTTCCAGCGTGATTCTGCCGAGCTTTCCGCTCCGGAAATCATCCATCAGAAGCCGTGCTGCTTTTTCGTAATCGAGCTCATTTCCCTTTTTCAGGCAGCCGCGCACACGCGCAATCTCACCCAGGATTTCCACACGATCCGTCACACCTTCAAAGCCAAAGCGTTTCTCCAGCGTTCCCGGATACTCTGCCGTCAGATAATCGATGACGGACAGCGCCAGCTCCTCTACGTTCAGGATCTCATCGTTGATGGAACCGATCATCGCAAGATGCAGTCCCACCTGCTGGTCCTCAAACTTCGGCCACAGGATACCAGGTGTGTCCAGAAGCTCCAGCTGTTTGCTCAGACGGATCCATTGTTTTCCCTTCGTGACGCCCGGTTTGTTTCCGGTTTTCGCACAGGCTCTGCCCGCATACGCATTGATAAATGTCGATTTTCCGACGTTCGGAATACCGACAACCATCGCGCGGACCGGACGGTTCAGGATGCCGCGTTTGCGGTCGCGCTCGATTTTCTCTTTGCAGGCCTCCTGTACGGCGCTGTTGATCGCTTTCATGCCGGCTCCGGAACGGGAATTGACCTTCACAACAGAATATCCCTTTCCCTTGAAATATTCCATCCAGGCATCGTTTCCGCGCTCATCGGCAAGGTCCGATTTGTTCAGCAGAATCAGCCGTGCTTTGTTCTTTCCAAGTTCATCTATATCCGGGTTGCGGCTCGCTGCAGGAACTCTCGCATCGACCAGCTCAATCATCAGGTCGATGAGCCTTAAGTCTTCCTGCATCTGTCTGCGGGCCTTCGTCATATGACCCGGGTACCACTGATAATTCATGTTTCTTCTCCTTCTATGCTGCGTTTACACGAAACCGATTTTCTTCCACGGCGAAATCGTAAACCAGAGCTTTCCGACAATGCGGTCCGAATCCACGAGTCCCATGCCGTTGTGGCGGCTGTCCTCGCTGTTGTTCCGGTTGTCGCCGAGTACAAAGTACTGTCCCTTCCCGACCGTGATCGGCTCGGAGGCAAGTCCCGCGTTTGTGATGGCCGGAAATTCATCTTTTTCATTATAGACTTCCCCGTTGATGAGGATCTGTCCGTCCCTGATCTGTACCGTCTCGCCCGGCAGCGCAATCACACGCTTGATGTGGATGCTCGCCTTCTTGTCCTCACTCGTCCGGAACGCGATGATATCCCCGCGTTTCGGAGAACTTAAGCGGTACCAGGCGGAGTCCATCAGCACACGCTCCCCCGGCACGAGAGTCGGCTCCATCGAACCCTCCTGCACCACGACACTTCTGCAGAAAAACCAGGAAAATGCCGCGGCAAGAAGAATCGCCGCAATAATTTCCAGAATCCATACAAACGTGGAACGGATCTTTTTCTTGTAGAAATATTCCTTTACATATCTGGTATTCATACCCATAGTGTAATTCTCCGTAAGACAAAACCGGAGAAACACAATTGCTTATGTTCCTCCGGCCATCCTTTTAACGACTTATTATTTTACCAGCTCTTTCACTTTCGCTGCTTTACCAACACGGTCTCTTAAGTAGTTCAGTTTCGCACGTCTTACTTTACCACGTCTGATAACTTCTACTTTCTCAACATTCGGAGAGTGTACCGGCCATGTTTTCTCAACGCCTACGCCATTAGAGCTCTTACGAACAGTGAAGGTCTCTTTGCTTCCGCCGCCCTGTCTTTTCAGGACAACGCCTTCGAATACCTGGATACGCTCGCGGTTACCCTCTTTGATTTTACCGTAAACTTTAACGGTATCACCAACGCGGAACTCCGGTGCTTCTGCTTTTAACTGTGCATCTTCGATTTTCTTAATAATGTCGTTCATTTCTTTATCTCCTTTTTTTACCCTGGATGTTCTTAATGCCTTTTTGCAACAGCGGACCATCTCTTTACTCACAACAAAATACATTATACTATAATGCATCCGCAGATGCAAGTATTTTTTTCACTTTCCATTCGCCGCTGTACAGCAGACTGCGAAGCGCGAAAGAAAACCGCTGCAGGCCGTCCGCGGACGGTATGCCGGTAAGCCGTGCGACCAGACGGAAACCGTTTTTTTCCAGCTGCTCTTCGAGTTTTTCTTCCTCTTCCGAGAATCCGTCCGGGCACAAAAACACCAGCGGTGTTTCTTTTCCGGCAAAGCTGCGGATATACTCGCTCTTTGCTTTCATACCCTCCTCAAGCGTTCCTGGAAGCTGCAGAATCAGCAGATCATGGTCATCAAACAGATTTTTCTGTTTCCGGATCTTCTTTCGTCCGAGATCAAGGCTTACACCATAGCGTGTCATGCCTGCCAAAAGATCGTGCGCCCAGGCAGACGATTCCTCTTTTTCATTGCATGCGCAGGAAATCTGGAATGCATTTTCCAGAAGGTCCGGCCGCCGCTCGGCTGTCCGCACCAGAGAGGCCTCATGGCGCCATGCTTCGATCTTTTTGTGGTCACCGGAAAGCAACACTTCCGGAACTTTTTTCTCGTGCCATGTCTCCGGTCTTGTGTAATGCGGATACTCAAGCAAGTTGTCCTGCAGTGACTCAAACTGCGAAGATTCCTCGTTGCTTAAGACACCCGGCACAAACCGCGATACCGCATCCACCAGCACCATTGCACCGAGTTCTCCGCCTGTTAAAACATAATCCCCGATCGAGATATAGTCCGTTACCACTTCCTGCAGTACGCGGTCATCGATGCCCTCATAGTGGCCACAGAGCAGCACAAGATCGTCCTCAAGCGCCAGCTCTTCCACCATCGTCTGGTTCAGTACTTTTCCCTGCGGTGTCAGATAGACCGTGCGCGGCTTTTTCCCGATCTTTTCGGCTACCGACTGGTAGGCGCGGAACACCGGCTCCGCCTCCATGACCATGCCCGCACCGCCGCCGTACGGGTAATCGTCCACGCGGTTGAATTTATTTGCTGAAAAATCCCGGATATTCGTCGTCTCGAGGGAAATATAGCCGTTGTTGATGGCTCTTCCGAGGATGCTGGTGTGCAGCCCCTGCTCGATCATCTCCGGAAACAGCGTCAGAATATGATATTTCATCGTTCTTTACTCTCTTTATCAGTCAATCAGGCCCGGAAGAAGGTGAATCGTCATCTTCTGTTCATCCAGGTCCACATCCAGAATGCAGTCATGGATCGCCGGAATCAGAACCTCTCCGTGCTCTTTCGAATCTACAATATAGACGTCGTTCGCACCGGTCTCCATCACATCGCGGAGCGTGCCGAACAGTTCGCCGTCCTCGGTGTACATCTGCATTCCCTGCAGGTCTGCGATATAGTATTCGTCCTCTTCCAGCGGAATGGCATCCTCTCTCGTCACATAGAGGCTGCAGCCTTTATACCGTTCGATATCGTTGATGTTGTCAATTCCTTTGAATTTTACAATGGCAAGCTGTTTGAAAAAACGCACGCCAGTTACATGGAGTTCTTTTTTTTCTTTTCCTGTATCGAGAAAAACGCGGTCCAGAGAAAGAAAACGCTCCGGATCTGTCGTCGGGTATACCTTTACCTCACCGCGTACGCCGTGGGTTGTGGTAATTACGCCAATCTGCAAATATTCTTCCATTCAAAAACCCTTTCCAACCAGTTCTACTGTGTATTGCGACTTGAGAAACACGCTTTGCGAGTTTCTCAAGTTATCGCGGCAGTCGCCAAGGTCCCGTGCAAGCACGGACTTTGTCTCGTTGCCCGCGTAAAGAAAGGAACCGGCAACAACTGTCGGTTCCTTTTCCTATCTTTTACTTACTGTAAAATTTCTACGACAACTTTTCTGTCGCTCTTTGAGGAAGCTGCTTTTACAACCGTACGGATTGCTTTCGCAATGCGTCCCTGACGTCCGATGACTTTTCCCATATCTGACGGATCTACTTTGAGTTCCAGCAGAAGGTCATCACCGCTGACGGTTTCTGTCACAACTACCTCAGATGGATGATCAACCAGAGATTTTGCAATTACTTCGATAAGTTCTTTCATTACAAGATACCCCCGTATGAATTATTTCTCGATACCAGCCTGTTTTAAGAGTTTGGCAACGATTTCGGTCGGCTGTGCGCCGTTAGCCAGCCATTTTTTAGCAGCCTCCTCGTTGAAGCTGATTGCGCTCGGCTCGCGGTTCGGATCGTAAGTTCCGATCTCCTCGATGAAACGTCCGTCTCTTGGGGATCTGGAATCTGCTACAACGATTCTATAAAAAGGAGCTTTCTTCTGTCCCATTCTTCTTAATCTCATTTTTACTGCCATTTTTCTTTACCTCCATTGTAAATTCATGTATTTATTTATATTTTTTCTTTTATGCTAAAAGGGAAGTTTGAATCCTCCTCTTTTACCACCCTTACCGACCATTCCGGTCATCTGTTTCATCATTTTTCTTGACTGTTCAAACTGTTTGATGAAACGGTTTACCTCCGCGATGTCAACACCGGCGCCTTTTGCAATTCTCTGCTTTCTCGACGGATTGATGAGATCCGGGTTTTCTCTTTCCTTTGGCGTCATAGAAAGTACAATAGCTTCCTTTCTTGCCATGTCTTTTTCATCCACCATGCTCTCAAGATCCTGGCCCTTCATTTTCGCGCCGACGCCCGGAAGCATATTCAGGATGCTGGAGATGCCGCCCATATTGCGCATCTGCTCCATGGAATCCAGATAATCGTTGAAGTCGAACTGCGCCTTCTTCATCTTCTGTTCCATGGCTTTTGCTTTTTCTTCGTCGATGTTTGCCTGCGCTTTTTCAATCAGGCTCATCACATCGCCCATGCCGAGGATACGGGACGCCATACGGTCCGGATAAAACTGCTCCAGATCCGAAAGCTTTTCGCCCATGCCGACATAGAGAATTGGTTTGCCGGAAACTGCACGGATTGAAAGTGCCGCACCGCCTCTGGTGTCACCATCTAATTTTGTAAGTACTACACCGTCGATGCCGACTTTATTGCTGAACATCTCGGCCACATTGACTGCGTCCTGTCCGGTCATAGCATCTACTACCAAAAGGGCCTGATCCACAGGAACAGCCGCTTTGATATCCTGTAATTCCTGCATCATCTCTTCGTCGATGTGCAGACGGCCTGCCGTATCCAGAATCAATACGTTAAAGCCGTTTGTCTTTGCATGCACCAGCGCTGCCTTTGCGATATCCACCGGACGGTTTTTATCTCCCATAGCGAACACTTCCACACCCTGCTTTTCTCCGTTGACCTGCAGCTGTTTGATCGCTGCCGGGCGATAGACGTCACAGGCGGCAAGGAGAGGTTTTCTTCCCTTGGCTTTTAACTTTCCTGCAATTTTTGCGGTTGTGGTTGTTTTACCGGCTCCCTGAAGACCTGCCATCATAATAATGGTAACTTCACTCGCCGGGCGCAGTGCGATTTCCGTTGTCTCGGAACCCATCAGCTTGACCAGCTCGTCATTTACGATTTTAATGACCATCTGACCCGGATTCAGTCCGTTCATGACGTCCTGTCCGACTGCCTGCTCCTGTACGGATTTGATAAACTGTTTTACTACTTTGAAGCTGACATCCGCCTCGAGAAGTGCCATTTTTACTTCCTTCAGCGCAGTCTTTACATCCGCCTCGGTCAGGCGGCCCTTGCTTCTGAGATTTTTGAAAACATTCTGGAGTTTCTCGGTTAAACTTTCAAATGCCATGCTCAAAGCTCCTCTAATATATCCGATGCAATTGCTGCAATCCGCTGCATCACATCTTCTTTCGGGGTATCACCGGATGGGTCTGTCAGCTTTCGGATCTCGTTTACATTCTCCCGGATCTGCACAAAGCGTTGTACCAGATGAAGCTTTTCTTCATACTCTTCCAGTGTCTTGTTGCAGCGTCTGACCAGATCGTGAACTCCCTGGCGGGAAATGCCCCGCGCTGCCGCAACCTCGCTCAGGGAAAAATCGTTGAGCACCACGTCCTCATATACCTGACGCTGATGTTCAGTCAGAAGTTCGCCGTAAAAATCATACAGTAATGTCTGTTCCAATATTTTTTCCATTGCGATCACCTTGGTTATCATACACGAAAAGGCGCAGGGTGTCAAGTATTTTTTCTTGACAGTTTTAAAATTTTTCTGATCCGTTTCAAAAGCCGCAGAAAGGGCGCATTTTCCGCGTTTTTTCGCAGAAAACACGCCCCTTATAAAGACTTTTGTATACCTACTGCAGCTCCGCAATCCTCGTCACAGCCACATAAATCGACTGAATTTTGTACCATGTCGGATAATCCACAATGCCGGAAACCGGCAGGCCGAACAGCCGCTGGAACGCTTCGACGGCGTCCTGCGTCTCTTCATCGAAATAGCCATTTTCATAGACCGTCGGAATCGATGAATACACCTCCGCAATCACGTTCAGCTGCTCCTGCATCTGCAGTACCTTGTTCCCGGACGAGCCGATGGTGAGGTCATACCCCGGCCAGGAGGACGGGATGCCGGAAATCTCCTCCGCCGTGTTGATATACATATTGTCTCCATAATAATTGCGGAGAATCTGAATCGTTGAATACCCTTGGTCCGCCAGGTTTTTGGACCCCCACTGGCTCATCCAGTTCGGGCAGCTCACACGGTTTCCGTCACAGTACTGCGTCAGAATCGGCTGTTTCACATTCGGGCGCGACAGGTAATCAGCAAAAATCTCATCGACCACAAGGGAAATGCTGTCGAAAATATTCCTGCCGTAAATCCATTTGTGATCGTAGGCCGTCGACGAAGTGATCGTAAAATCGTATCCCTTGTTGCGGTACCATTCTGTATAGACACGGTTCAGCGTAAATGACATGATTGCGAGGATATTCGCCCGGATCGCCGCATCCGGCCATGTTGCATAGATTTCCGAGCACGCCACGTTTTTGATGTAGTCGCGGTACCGCACATAATAGTCGCGTGCCGTGCTGTCGGTCGGCGCTCCGTCGTGGACGATGATATACTCCGGGATCACGACACGGGACAGCACAATCTCACCGCTCTCCCTCGTCGGCTTGATCTCACTTTCCGGAATTTTCGCCGGATATTCGCCGAACAACGTATGGTCCGGGATCGTCACATCCGCAAACGCTGCGCCCTCTGCCAGTTTGAGGTCCACCTGCTGGACGGACTGTTCTCCTGAAAGAAGCTCGGAGCCCGTCACTTCAACCAGTTCATACCCTTCCGCCTCCACTTTCACCGTATATTCGGAATACGGCTGATTCACATTCGGTTCCAGACTGTACTCGAGCGGCGGCGTCGCCAGATCCAGCGTCTCCGTTCTGCCGTCCCCGTCGGTAATCAGCTCCTCGATCACATTCTGCGGATCTCCCGTATACGAAACCGTCACCCGCGCCCCGGAAACAGGCCGCGCCTGGATTCTTGTATTTACCCGGATTTCCAGCCGCCCGCGGTCAGTCATTTCCTGCTGCATACGCAAATTTTTCATAAAAAAGCCCCATATCCTGCACTCCTTTTATGGTATGCAGAATATGAGGCTTTGTTGCTTTTCATTTTTCGATTTACAGGATCCGCTGGACGTCGTGGATCATGACGTAGACCATCAACGCCATCAGAAGCACCAGGCCCGCGAAGTGAACCATACCCTCCAGGTCTCGCCGGATTGGTTTTCTGCGGATGGCTTCTATGATCAGAAAGACAAGCCGTCCGCCGTCGAGTGCCGGGAGCGGCAGCAGGTTCATGACGCCAAGGTTTGATGACAGCAGAATCACCATGTTCAGCATCGTCATCACCGTAACCAGAACGCCCTGCGATTTTACATCATCATAGGCGGTTCCGATCGCATCCACCACGCCGACCGGGCCGGAAAGATCGTTCACAGAATACTGTCCGGTGATCAGCATACTGACGCTGTCAATGACGGTGCGCACCCAGTATTTGATCTCCAGCACGCTGTATTTCAGCACGCCGATCGGGGACTGTTTCTCCCGGAGCTGATACGAAAACTGTACATTCGCATACGTATTTTCAACCGGTGTCACCGTAATCTCTTTCGTCTTTCCGCTGTGCTCATACTCCAGCGTCACAGCGCTTCCATCGAAAGGATGCTCTGTCTGGTAAGCAGTAAAATCTGCCACACAGGTGATCGGCGCTCCGTTGATCGATACGAGCAGGTCGCCCGCGACAACACCCGCAGCGGCAAGCGGCATATTCTGCTGCACATACGTGAATTCCATGCCGCGGTCACAGTCATCGTAGTTAAAGCCCATCATATACCGCGTTGTCACCGTCGGTTCATATGTGATCGTTTTCTTTTCCCCGTCGGCCTTTTTAACCTCCAGCGTAATCTCATCCGTCGGCACACCCCGTACCGTCATCACAGAGTTCAGCTCTTTTCCGATGGAAATATGTCTTCCTTCATAGGAAGTGATGATATCTCCCGCTTCCAGGCCTGCCTCTGCCTCCGGCGAACCGTCTGCCACTTCTGTGACGCGCGCCGGGGAACTTCCCGCGTAACTGATCACAAAGATTGCGCAGAAAAATGCCAGAATCATGTTGAACACCGGTCCCGCCGCAACGACGGAAATTCTTGCCCACACGGATTTGCTGTTAAAGGTTCCTTCCCCCTCCTCTTCACCGTCCTCGCCGAGCATCTGGCACGCACCGCCGAAAGGCAGAAGTTTTAAGGAATAGACCGTTCCTCCTTTTTCTGTCTTTACCACCGTCGGGCCAAAGCCGATCGAAAATTCCGTCACGGTAATACCATTCGCTTTCGCCAAAAGAAAATGCCCCAGCTCATGGATAATGACGGTGATTCCGAAAATGAGTACGGCTATCAGGATTTTTACAATCATGCTGTCTTATTCTCCCATCTTATATCTGTTCGCAATCCATTCATACGTCTCCTGCTCCGCCGCGAGAATCTGCTCCAGCGTCGGATCGGCAATCGTTTTGTGTGCTTCCATTGCACCGGCGATCACGTCGTAAATCTCGAGGAAACGGATCTTCTTCGCGAGGAACAGTGCAACGGCGCGTTCATTTGCCGCATTGAAGACCGTCGGCATGGAGCCGCCCGTCCGGGACGCCTGCATTGCCATCGGAAGGCCGAGGAAGGTATCCATATCCGGTTTTTCAAACGTGATCTGTGTCAGCGCCGCAAAGTCGAGGCGGTCGCCTGCAAGGAAGCGGCGCTCCGGGTAATACAGTGCGTACTGGATCGGCAGTTTCATATCCGGTGTGCCAAGCTGTGCCATGACAGCGCCGTCTTTAAATTCTACCATGGAATGGATAATGCTCTTTGGCTGTACCACAACCTGGATGTGGTCGAGATCAACACCGAACAGCCATTTTGCTTCCATGACTTCCAGTCCTTTGTTAACGAGTGTCGCGGAATCAATCGTGATCTTGTGCCCCATCGACCAGTTCGGATGACGGAGCGCCTGCTCTACCGTTACGTTTTCGAGCTCCGCTCTTGTTTTTCCGCGGAACGGACCGCCGGATGCAGTAATCAGAAGTTTTTCAATTTCTTTTCTGTTTTCCCCGTGCAGACACTGAAAAATCGCCGAGTGCTCACTGTCCACCGGAAGGATCTGCACACCGCATTCCTCTGCCAGCGGCATAATAATGTGTCCCGCCGTTACCAGTGTCTCTTTGTTTGCCAGTGCAATGTCTTTTCCTGCCTTCATCGCCGCAACCGTCGGGCGGATGCCGATCATGCCGACGATCGCTGTCACAAGGATTTCGCTCTCCGGCATCGTGGCAAGCTCGATCATGCCGTCCATGCCGCTGCCGATTTTTACAGGAAGATCCTTCACTCTGTCACGGAGTTCTGCCGCTTTCGCCTCATCGCCGACTGCCGCAAACTTCGGATGAAATTCCCGGATCTGCTGCTCGAGCAGTGTAATATTACTTCCGGCGCTGATGCCGACCACCTCAAGATCGCCGTTGGCACGCACGACATCGAGGGTCTGGGTTCCGATCGAACCGGTTGAACCAAGAATTGCTATTTTCTTCATATTCCAGTTTCTCCCATCTGCTTCCCGTTTATGCTGTAGGGGAAGCTTTTTTAATGAATCAGAAGCACCGACAGGAAATAGATGATCGGTGCGGTAAAGATCACGCTGTCGAAGCGGTCAAGAATACCGCCGTGGCCCGGAATCAGCTTTCCGTAATCCTTGATGCCCTGATTTCGTTTGATTGCGGATGCCGCAAGGTCTCCGACCATGGAGATCAGCGCGCCGACACCGCAGATGATGGCGTATTCCACCATGCCGCCCTTTGTCGCAGCCGCATAGATGATGCCGAGCAGAATCGCTCCGACGACACCGCCGACAGCTCCTTCTACGGATTTTTTCGGGCTTAAAACCGGCGCCATTTTATGTTTTCCAAAGAGTACGCCGACACAGTATGCACACGTATCGCAGCCCCAGGAGCACAGGAAAATCAGCCATACATGGAATTTTCCGCCGTCCAGCATACGGGTCTGATATACATAGGAAAGCATTACGCCGACATAGACAATCGCAAAGAACGCCGGCATCACCTGATTGGCGTTGTATTTCGGATAAGTAAATACGTATACTGCCATCAGAAGCACGAGATCCAGGATCAGCGCGAGCATCTGGTACATCGGGTCATGAAGCAGCAGGGACAGATAGAAAATCACAACGCCCGCATAGCCCGTAATTTCCAACAGATTCCATTTATCTTCTCTTACCTTCATCACGCGGAACAGCTCTCCTGCACCGATCAGCGACAGGCACAGAACCGTCATATAGAGCACAGTTCCGCCGCTGCAGATCGTAAGCAGCGCCACAAGGACGAGCACGATGCCGCTTAACAGTCTTGTCTTAAACATCTTTTTTATTCCTCCTTCACGCCGCCGTAACGCCGGTCTCTGTTATTATATTGTTCGATGGCTTTTCTCAATTCCTCTTCGTGGAAATCCGGCCACGGAACCTCGGTAAAGTAAAATTCCGTGTAGGCCAGCTGCCACATCAGGTAGTTGGAAAGGCGCTGCTCGCCGCTTGTACGGATCAGAAGATCTGGATCCGGGATTCCGGCGGTGTCGAGGTAGCTCTCAAAACACTGCTCCGTCAGTTTTCCGTTCTCATCAAACGCATTCTCTGCGAGAGTTCCGTTTTTCACATCCTCGATCATGCGGGTCATGCCGCGCAGAATCTCATCGCGGGAACCGTAGTTCATTGCGATCTGGAAGTACATGTGATCGTAATCTTTGGAGCACTCCTCCAGTTCATGAATGCTGTCCTGAATATCCTGCGGGAATGCGCTCGGATCTCCGATGATTTTGACGCGCATCTGATTTTTATGTGCTTTTTTGATGCATCGTTTCAGATACTGGCGGAACAGCTTTAAGAGGCCCTCCACCTCGGCGCGGGAGCGTTTCCAGTTCTCGGTTGAGAACGCATAGACGGTCAGATATTTGACACCCATGTCTTTAATCACGTCACACATTTTTTCCAGATTGTCGCATCCGACGATATGGCCGTAGCCGCGCGGCATATTGCGTTTTTTCGCCCATCTGCCGTTTCCGTCCAGGATGATGGCGATGTGATTCGGCACTTTTAATTCATTATCCATACTTTTTTCCTCCGTAAACGATAACAGGCTGCCTGCAAATGACAGGCAGCCCCTCGTTTTCTTTGTATTACACGGTCATAATTTCTTTGGATTTTACGTCCACCATCTGATCTACTTCTTTGATATATTTGTCTGTTAATTTCTGGGTCTGCTCCTCGAGCTCTTTGATTTCGTCCTCGGAAACGTCCTCTTTGGCAAGTTTCTTGAACGCATCATTGGCATCGCGGCGGATGTTGCGGATGGCTACCTTTGCGCCCTCTGCTTTTTTCTTTACCTCTTTTACCAGCTCTTTACGACGGTCCTCGGTAAGCTCCGGGAATACCAGACGGATGACTCTTCCGTCATCGGACGGGTTGATGCCAAGGTCAGACATCATGATCGCTTTCTCGATCTCTTTTACCAGGGATGCTTCCCACGGCTGGATCTGGATCATACGTGCTTCCGGAACAGAGATGTTTGCCACCTGCTGCAGCGGAGTCGGTGTTCCATAGTAATCTACAGTAATGCGGTCCAGTACGTGCGGGTTTGCACGGCCTGCGCGGATGGTTCCGAATTCGGAATCGAGGCTTGCAATGGATTTGCCCATTTTTACCTCAAACGGTTTTACTCTCTCGTCGATCTGATTTGCCATATTAAATTTGTCCTCCTGCTATCTCTTATACGGTCACAGTTCTGCGAACTGTGACATTCGCAGCTCTCATTTAAAGTTTTGCTTCGCAAAAGGAGAGCTGCTCACACCTGAATCATTTTCTTACGCAGTAAAACAGCAAGTGTTTTACTGCTGAATTTTTATTAATTATACCGTTACTCTTGTGCCGTTAATTTTTCCGTTTGCAGCATTTACAATGCTGTTCTCTTCATTTAAACCAAATACCAGCATCGGCATTTTGTTTTCCTTGCAAAGGATGGATGCGGTCATATCTACCACTTTCAGATCCTTTTCAATGACTTCCTGAATGGAAATCTCGTCAAATTTCTTTGCATCCGGGTTTGTTTTCGGATCGCTGTCGTAGACACCGTCTACTGCTTTTGCAAGCAGAATCTCGTCTGCCTCGATCTCAATCGCGCGAAGTACGGTTGCCGTATCGGTTGAGAAATATGGATGGCCTGTACCGCCGGCAAAGAATACAACCATGTTGTGCTGGAAATATTTGTTTGCACGGTCTTTGGAAAATCCTTTTGTGAACTCTCCGCATGGGAATGGAGTCAGAACTGCGGTCATCATTCCCTGGGAACGGAAGATTTCTGATACATAGATACAGTTCATAACGGTTGCCAGCATACCGATCTGGTCTGCTTTGGTACGGTCGATATTTTCGGAACTGCGTCCTCTCCAGAAGTTTCCTCCTCCGATTACGATGCCGACTTCAATCCCCTGGTCTACCAGAGTTTTTACCTGTTTTGCCACTTTTGTGACGGTCGGCTCGTCAAAACCGGTGTGTTTCTCTCCTGCAAGAGCTTCTCCGCTCAATTTCAGTAATACTCGTCGTTTCATCTTGCATCCTCGTTCCTTTATGATATTTTTTCACAAATGTCTTGCATTTATGAAATGATTATACCATCTGTTCCCAAAAACGACAAGGGCAAAATTCGTTTGTGTTCCGCAGATTGTCTGCCGCTGCGAGAATCCGTCTCCACTGCAGATATTCCATCGGCGTCCGGTGCAGATACGCTTTGAAAATCCGCTGACATTCCCGTGGAGAGAGGTGAACGCTTGCGGCGATTTCTTTTAAAGTGAGCGGCTCCGTCAGATGGCTTTCCACCCAGGACATCATCTCTTTGATGTGCATTTATACTCTTCGCCCTGTTTCTCGTCCCGTCGATCGGATACCGCGCCGTCTGCTTCTGCGAACCGACGACCTGGATCATCTGCTGTGTGGTAATCTGTATTTTTACATTCACCATTCGAAAAGAATCCCGCGATACGGCGGCATAAAAACCATAAAAAAATCTCTGTCGGAAGTTCAGACTCCTGACAGAGATTTTTTATTGATTTGATAGACGGAAATCTTCTTATAAGCCCGCGCAAGTGTTTATAAAACCTTGCGAAAATGGCTTAAAATCAAGGTTTTCCGCGTATCGTCATTTATCTTGCCGTATCTCCGTATAAGATGATTTTGTAAGACCGGGCACCATTTTGGCACCACAGATTATAGGAGGACGACATGAAAAACGTACTTTTAGACAAGGGTATTATACTCCCGTCCGGCGAAATCAGCAAGGATAAGGTAAACCTTGTCGCCGGGGCAATCACGCAGTCATTCGCAGAAATGGTATGGGTAACGACAGGCGGCGACATGGAAACCGTAAACCGCTTGACCGACGTACTTGTTACCATGAACACCCCCGCCGACCGGGGGAAGCTGTTCAAAATCATAAAAATGCTCTATGGGCTTATGGGCTTGCCCTTTTCCGAAGAAGCCGAGCCTATGGACGCAGACCCCGCCGTTTTGGAATACTTCATTTTTTCCTTTACGGCAGACTTTGGCGAAGTCATACAAGACCTCATAGCCGAAGAAGCAGAATAACGCACCGCACAGGCGGCGTTTCTCACTTCCCACAAGGAAGAACAGGAACGCCGCTTTTTTCATGCCCTTTGTTACGCAGTAGGCAGGAAAAAGCCCTTGATTTATGCGGCTTTGCGGGCGCGGTTTTCAGCGGATAAGGGATTGATACCTAAACCCTCAAAATCGCGTTTCTATTGCGTAACAGGTATGCAGCAAAGGAGTGATGAAGCTATGGCAGTTTTCAGAGTGGAGCGCAACAAGGGCTATACGGTTATGAGCAACCACCACTTACGCAATAAGGAGCTATCCCTAAAGGCAAAAGGGCTGTTATCGCAAATGCTGTCCTTGCCGGAGGATTGGGACTATACCCTTGCGGGGCTGTCCTTTATCAACCGGGAGAAAATCGACGCTATCCGGGAAGCCGTTAAGGAACTGGAACGCGCCGGGTATATCGTCCGTTCAAGGGAGCGCGACGAGAAAGGACGCTTGCGCGGCACAGACTATGTAATCTTTGAGCAGCCGCAGACCCCGCCTGTATCGGATTTACCTACATTGGAAAATCCAACATTGGATAATCCAACGTTGGAAAAACCTACGCAGGAAAAACCTACGTTGGAAAATCCAACGCAATTAAATAAAGATATACAAAGAACTAACTTACCAAAAAAAGAAAAATCAAATACGGATTTATCAAGTACCCATTCCATTCCTATCCATTCCCTAAATCCCTTGCCTTATGGCGAGGACGAAACGGCACAGCCGCCGGAACGGAAAAGAACGGAAAGGAACGACGCTTACAGAGTGTATGAGGAAATTATCAAAGACAATATCGCCTATGACATTCTCTTACAGGACAGAAGCCTTGACCGCGACCGTCTGAATGAAATTGTTGACCTCATGCTTGAAACCGTCTGTACGGCAAGAAAGAAAATCCGTATTGCCGGGGACGATTACCCCGCCGAGCTTGTGAAGTCAAAGTTTATGAAGCTGAACAGCGAACATATCCGCTTTGTGCTTGACTGTATGCAGGAGAACACCACGAAAATCCGCAACATCAAGCAGTACCTAAAGGCGGTGCTTTTCAATGCCCCGTCTACCATTGACAGCTACTATACTTCCCTTGTCGCTCACGACATGGCAAGCGGCGCATTATCCGGCAAGCCTAAATACGGCGACCCGGACTACTACACCTACAACGAGGGCGAAAGCCTGTAAACGAAAAAAGGAGGATTTACCACATGGCACAGAAAACAGGAGCTTTAATTTTTGACGAAACCGCTGACCGCTACGATATTCGCTTTGATATTGCCGACTATTACGGCGGCTTGCATTGCGGCGAGTGCATGGACGTATTCACAGGCGGCAAATGGAAGCCGACCCGGATTGAGTACGGGGACAACTGGTATCTTGTAGGTATCCGCGCCGAGGACTTGAACGGGCTGCGGGTGCGGATTTAACGGGGCGGCGTGAAGAACGGACGCCCTTTTTTCACGCCCAAAAGCGGCGTACCACCTTAACACTATCACTACTACCGGGAAAGGAGGACGGTAAACATTGCAAGATGAAATCAACGAAAAAGTGGTTGCGCTCTCTGTCAAGGGAGCGAAGCTGACCGCTGAAACGCTGCAAAAGGCAATCAAAGCCATGCTTGCACAGGCAAAAAAGCAGCAGGAAAAACAGCCCCACGGGAAGCAGACCCTAAAGCAGCTTGCGAAGCAGAACGCGGGGCTATCCAACATTGAGATAACCGAGGGCAATATCAAAGCCTTTGAGCAGACGGCAAAAAAATACGGTATCGACTTTGCCCTAAAGAAAGACAGCACCGAAACGCCGCCCCGTTATCTCGTCTTTTTCAAGGGGCGGGACGCGGACGCTCTGACCGCAGCCTTTAAGGAGTTTTCCGCAAAGAAGCTGACACAGGAGCAAAAGCCCTCTATCCGAAAGGCACTTGCCACATTCCGGGAAGCAGCAAAGCAGCTTAACGCGAACCGTCAAAAGACAAAATACAAGGACAGGGAGGTATCGCTATGAAGCCGAATATCAAGAAGCTGCTTATCCTAAACGCCCCCTATCTGCTCTTTGTGTATCTCTTTGATAAAGTCGGACAGGCGGTGCGGCTCTCGCCGGGGGCTGACCTCTCCGGCAAGCTGGTTTCCATTGGCAGCGGCTTTTCCGCTGCCTTTTCAAATGCCCTGCCGAGTTTTAACCCTATGGATTTGCTTATCGGCATTGTCGGGGCTGTCGTTATCCGGCTTGCGGTCTATGTGAAAGGCAAGAACGCAAAGAAATACCGTAAGGGCATGGAGTACGGCTCTGCACGTTGGGGCAATGCCGAGGATATAAAGCCATATATCGACCCCATGTTTGAAAATAACGTGCTGCTGACGCAGACCGAAAGGCTGATGATGAGCAGCCGCCCGAAGCACCCGAAGTATGCAAGAAACAAAAACGTGCTTGTCATCGGCGGCTCCGGCAGCGGCAAAACAAGGTTTTTTGTAAAGCCCAACTTAATGCAAATGCACAGCAGCTATGTTGTCACAGACCCGAAAGGAACGGTTTTAATCGAGTGTGGAAAGCTCTTGCAGCGGGGCGGGTACAAAATCAAGGTGCTAAACACCATCAATTTCAAGAAATCCATGCGGTACAATCCCTTCGCCTATCTGCGCAGCGAAAAGGATATTTTGAAACTGGTAAATACCATTATCGCCAACACCAAAGGCGACGGGGAAAAATCCGGCGAGGATTTTTGGGTGAAATCGGAACGGCTTTTTTACTGCGCCCTTATCGGCTACATCTGGTACGAAGCCCCGGAGAATGAGAAAAACTTTACGACGCTGCTTGAAATGATAAATGCGTCGGAAGCCCGCGAGGACGACCCGGAATTTCAATCCCCCGTTGACCTCATGTTTGAACGCTTGGAGGAAAAAGACCCGGAACATTTTGCGGTGCGCCAGTACAAGAAGTTTTTGCTGTCTGCCGGAAAAACAAGAAGCTCTATCCTCATTTCCTGCGGTGCGCGTCTTGCCCCCTTTGACATTCGGGAACTGCGCGAGCTGATGGAAACCGACGAAATGGAGCTTGACACCTTAGGCGACCGAAAGACCGCGCTTTTTGTTATTATCTCCGACACCGACGACACCTTTAACTTTGTTGTATCAATCCTTTACACACAGCTTTTCAATCTGCTTTGTGACAAGGCAGATGATGTGTACGGCGGGCGGCTACCTGTTCATGTGCGCTGTCTGCTTGACGAGTTTGCAAATATCGGGCAGATACCGAAGTTTGAAAAACTCATTGCCACGATAAGGAGCCGCGAAATCTCCGCGTCCATCATCTTGCAGAGCCAGTCGCAGCTAAAGGCTATCTACAAGGACAACGCCGATACCATTGTCGGCAACTGCGTGCGCCCGGAAGTCGCCAGCGCAATATAAATTGGCGACGTGGTACTTACAGGATACCGCCTTTAGCAAGCGGTAGGTAAAAGTATCAGGTGATGAAAAATCACAACCTATTATTCTACAACTTATCCGAGAGGGGAAACCCGAAGGGGAGTGTAGCATGTTGTTGTTCCAGTTGGAACGTAAATAGGAAAGGCGCTAATCCTATGCGTCAGAATATTTAAGAATAAAAATCAGTGTATGAGGTACAAAGCTAAACTGCCTAAACGATAGCCAGAGCGGGGGAACCCGTGCCCCGCATACGAAAAGGATTGAAACGTATGCTTTTCATGTTGGTTTCATTTCGCAGTTATGAAAGCAAGCGATACTCATGAAAGAGCAACCGCAAGACAGCGGATAAATGGCGAAAGTCGGTGCCGACAACACTGAATGCTAATCCTGTATTTACTAACTGGGGATGACCTAAACCTGGTAACAGGCATGGTCACACAGCTCCCATAGTAGTCCGAGACGTTAATGACGTTCACATGGCGAAGGGGAGCAGCTTATCAGAAAATACTAAAATGAAGGAAGGTGCGAGAGGCATTGAGAAATCCAACTGAGGTATTGAAAAATTTGATGGAAAAGTCAAAGAATGAAACTTACAGATTTCAGAGATTATACAGAAATCTGTACAATCCGGAGTTTTATTGGCTTGCGTATAAAAATATCTACGCAAATGATGGCAGTATGACTGCCGGAGCTGATGGAACAACGATTGATGGCATGGGTAACGAGAGAATTGAGAGGATTATTTTATCCTTAAAAGACCGAAGTTACCAACCTAAGCCTGCAAGAAGAGAATATATTGCAAAGAAAAACAGCAGTAAAAAACGTCCTCTGGGTATTCAGTCAGGGGATGATAAACTCGTGCAGGAAGTCGTTAAGATGATTTTGGAGAGTATTTATGAGCCTGTGTTCAGTAATAAATCACATGGGTTCAGACCAAACAGAAGCTGTCAGACAGCACTGAAACAGATACAGAACACCTTTACTGGTGCGAACTGGTTTGTGGAAGGAGATATACACGCTTGTTTTGACAGTTTCGACCACCATGTAGTTATCGACCTCTTGAAAAAGAGGATTGATGACGAAGCGTTTATCCAGCTTATATGGAAATTCCTAAAAGCAGGATATATGGAACAATGGACATTCAACAGAACCTATAGCGGAGTGCCGCAGGGGTCGGGAGTCAGTCCAGTGCTGGCAAATATTTACCTTCATGAATTGGACAAATTTATGGAAAATTATGCAGAAAACTTCAATACAGAAGCCAAGAAGAAACATTTTTCTACTGCATATAAGTCCAGTGTCGGTAAGGCATACAGATATAGGAAAAAGGGCAGAGAGATATGGGATAGTCTGTCTGATGAAGAAAAGAAAATCAGATGCAAAAATCTTAAGGAACTGGAAATGATTGAAAAATCTACAACACCTTACGTCTATAACGACAGTAATTATAAAAGGGTGCAGTATACGAGATATGCGGATGATTTTATCATCGGGGTTATTGGTAGCAAAGCAGACGCAGAAGCTATCAAGAAAGACGTGAAAATATTCCTGCAAAAAGCATTGAAATTAGAAATGTCAGACACTAAGACAAAGGTTACGCACACTGGAGACAGAGCAAGATTTCTAGGTTACGACATTACGGTATCAAGAGTGCAGACGCTACAGAAGGCTTCT
Source organism: Blautia sp. AM47-4 (assembly GCF_003479865.1). Taxonomy (NCBI): domain Bacteria; kingdom Bacillati; phylum Bacillota; class Clostridia; order Lachnospirales; family Lachnospiraceae; genus Blautia; species Blautia sp. AM47-4. The sequence goes on along the minus strand of NZ_QUHY01000022.1, from coordinate 3,039 downwards.
AACGGAAGGGTTCAGAGATGTCAGACAGGAGTTGTTAAACTGTATGTTCCACGCCAAAAATGGTAGGTAAGTTAATTGAATACAAAGCAATGAAAATCAAAATCAACGAAAACGGAAAAGAGAGATTTGTAGCCCTTCATAGGGGAAAACTGGTAAACCAGAGCGATATTGAAATTCTCGCAAGATACAATGCAGAAGTCCGTGGATTATATAATTATTACTCCATAGCGAATGACTCCTTTAAAATAGGGAGATTTGCCAATGTAATGAAATACAGCATGTATAAAACATTTGCGTGCAAGTATAAGACGAATGTTCATGAGATTAAGCGGAGATATTGCAGAAACGAATTATTTACAGTTGCGTATGAAACAAGGCAGGGAATGAAAACAACAACATTCTACAGGGATGGTTATAAACGGAAGGAATGTGCTACAAAGTTTGATAATGTAAGCGAGCTTCCGCAGTTTTCAAAATATGCCAAGACTAACACTCTCAAACAGAGAGTGGAACGTCATACTTGTGAATTATGCCAAAAAGACTGTAGAAATCTGGTAATACACCAAGTTAAGAAACTCAAAGATTTAAAGGGAAATACAGAGTGGGTACTACTCATGCGAAAAAGGAGACGGAAAACACTCGTGGTATGCCCCGAATGCCATAATTTAATTCATTCGTAACACCGCAAATGATAAGCGGAAAGCCGTATACATCGAGAGGTGTACGTGCGGTTTGGGAGGGAGTGGATGCAAGTCCTTTTCGAAGGATGAGCTGAAGCTTACCTCATGATACGACCCTGTTCTTGGGCGGCAAGGAGAAAACGACCCTTAAAGAAATGTCGGAAATCTTGGGGAAAGAAACCATTGACAGCTTCAACACTTCCGAAACAAGAGGACGGGAGCTTTCCCACGGGCTGAACTATCAGAAGTTAGGCAAGCAGCTTATGAGCGAAGATGAAATTGCGGTCATGGACGGCGGGAAATGTATCTTGCAACTACGCGGGGTGCGTCCGTTCTTCTCCGAAAAATACGATATTACCAAACACCCGAAGTACAAGTACCTTTCCGACTTTGACAAGAAAAATGCCTTTGACATGGAAAAGCACTTGCGCCGCCGTCCTGCAATCGTAAAGCCGGACGAGGTATTTGACTATTACGAAGTTGACGAAGCAGATTTGCAGGAGGACACAGAAAATGAATAAGCGTATCAGAAAGAAAAAGGCAAAACAGCAGCTAATCCGGGCTATCAGCGGGCTTGTGGAAGCTGCCGAGGAAATGCAGCGGGAACAGGAACGCAGGACAAGACAGGCAGGTATTTCCTATATCAAGTATATCGAAGCTGTCCGGGAACGGCAGTACGGCATTAAGCCTGTCTACACACCGCTTTTTGAAAAGGAGGGAGCTTAAAGTAAAAATAATAAACACGGGCTACATGGTACGCGCCCCTACTCCTTGCGCGTATCGCGGCAGGAAGCCGCACCCTACAACTGAATACCGCCGCGCAGCAGCAACAAACGCAGCGCGGGGACTTATGACCGCGGCAGTTATCGAAAACTGACCGCCGTTTTTTATGCCCTTTTTCGGGCAGCCGCACAGCGGCAGAAAGGAGTTATATTATGGCATTTTTCAACAGCGCAGTAGGCGTTTTGCAGACACTCGTTATCGCTCTCGGAGCAGGTCTTGGCATTTGGGGCGTTATCAACCTCTTGGAGGGCTACGGAAACGACAATCCGGGCGCGAAAAGCCAGGGCATGAAACAGTTTATGGCTAATTAAAGGGAACAAAAAGAAAGGAAAAGCACAATCCAGACGGTATCAGCGGCAGGATACAAAAATAAATTGTGATTACACAAGATTGGTGTTATAATAAGAGAAAAGTTCCTGCCGGGGCAGCCGCCCCGGTGGTATGGATAAAAAGGCAGGAAAACAATATGCACATCAGCTATAAACCACTCTGGCATACACTGTTAGAGCGTGATATGAGAAAAGAAGATTTAAGGCTTGCCGCCGGTATGACAACGAATATGATTGCCAACATGAGCAAAGAGGGAAAGCACATCAGCATGGATACATTGGCCCGTATCTGCGAAACGCTGAATTGTGAGATTACCGATGTGATTGAGTTAGTACCAGACGAGCCTGCTTCCACAGGAGGTAAGGAACATGAGCGAATTGAAACCAAGAATAACGGAAAACGGAATTGATTATATCCTTGTCGGAGATTACTATATCCCAGATTTGAAGCTGCCGGAGGAACACCGCCCTATCGGAAAGTACGGACGGATGCACCGGGAATATTTAAGAGAAGCCCACCCAGCCAGATTGAACACATTGACACTGACCGGGGAGTTATGGACATATCTTGCAGACCTGAACGAACAGGCACAGGAACGGTTAGACACCATCATGGAGCAGATGAAGGCTGCCGATGGTGTGACCGAGGAATTGAAGCGTACCCATCAAATGGAATGGGTGCAGCGTTGCAATAACATTCACAACCGGGCAGAAGAAATTATTTTGCAAGAGATGATTTATTCATAACGGTATGGTAGAATGATTATGACAAATCGAAAGTTGACAAGGAGTTTTGATAGCGTGAAAAAAAAAGTTTATGGAAGAAGTTTTAATTGATGATAATATGGTTTTTGATATTGATAATTTAAAAGGATTTCTTAATGATACCAGTTCATTTGGGTTTATAGCTAAAGAAAATAATAAAATTATAGGATTTGCATATTGCTATACACTTTTAAGACCTGATGGAAAAACAATGTTTTATTTACACTCAATAGGAATGTTACCTAACTATCAAGACAAAGGTTATGGTTCAAAATTATTATCTTTTATTAAGGAATATTCTAAAGAGATTGGTTGTTCTGAAATGTTTTTAATAACTGATAAAGGTAATCCTAGAGCTTGCCATGTATATGAAAAATTAGGTGGTAAAAATGATTATAAAGATGAAATAGTATATGTATATGATTATGAAAAAGGTGATAAATAAATGAATATAGAAAAAGGTGATAAATAAATGAATATAG
>NZ_QUHY01000021.1:0-59383 GCF_003479865.1 Blautia sp. AM47-4 | reverse complement strand
GCATTTTCCTCGTCCCCCCTCCCACCAAAAAACGGCCCCACAAGGAACCGTTTTTTCTCATCTTATAATACATTCTTCAACAGCATCAGCACCGGATTATTCTCCCGAATCCATGCCAGCGCCATATCGCCCTGGATCTGCTTCATGCATACATTCCCCCAGTGTGTCGCCTGAAAGCAGTACACCACCGCAAAGAAAATCCAGATCCACAGCACCGCACGCACGACACCAAGTCCTGCTCCTCCCATGCGGTTCAAAAAGCTGATCCCCGGAATCTCCGCAATCAATTCCACAATTTTCACCGCAATCGTCACGAAAACAACGGCAAGCACCAGCGTCAGAAAGAAAGCAATCCCTTTCATAATCTTTTCCGATACCGCCTTCGCCGCGTAGGATGCCAAACTGTGCAGCTGTTCCTCCTGGTACTCCCGCACCGCGCCGCTTCCGAGGATCTGGTTCACCAGCTCCTCCGGCACGCCCATGCTCTCCAGCCATTTCTTCTGCACATCCTGGTTTTCCCCCGACAGAAATTCATTGTTTTCAAATGTCTCTAAACATTTCTTCTCCACATACTGCGGCAGCGTTGTCCGCTCATTCAGCACATCCGTTACATACGGATTCATCCAGATCGCCAGTCCTGTCACCAGAATCAGGGACACCATGGACAGCACTGTCCGGACCAGCCCCTTTCGATATCCAGCCAGCGCGGAAAGAATACACACCGCAAGTAATACGTATCTCAGCCAATTCATGTTTTTCTTCTCCTATTTCAGCCGGATCATCGAAACGCCGTCCTCCTCCGCGAGCAGATACCGGTTCTGCCCCATGCCGAGGATCTCGTGAATCTGTGTTTCGCTGACCACGCCGCTGTACTTCTTTCTTCCATTTAAGGTATATACACACAGCTCCTGCCGGTTCGTCAGCAGAATCTGTTTTTCTTCTATCTGAAGGTTCTGGTAATAGAAATCCAGATTTTCATCCGCAAGCTGCTTTCCTTTCAGATTGTAGATTTTCATCCGGTAAGGATGATCGTCGCTCTCCCCGCGCAGAATCAGAACCACGCGGTCGTCCGCATACGCGCAGCTTAAAATTTCTCCATCTTCCGATACGCTCACCGTTTCCTTCGGCTTGTTTGTTCCTTCATAAACGCGGAAGCCGTTGTCAAAGAAGGCAACCCATGAGGATGTTCCCGCGGTTTCGATCTGCGGGCACAGCATATCGGTGTAGCTCGATGAGCTTGCAAGATTGTCCACCAGATCCTCGCCCCTGCTTCCGAAATTGTAGAAAGCGACCTGTGATTTCATCTTGCCGCCGTCTTCGTAAGCGTAGGAAACCGCCATCCAGAGTCCGTCCGCGGAAAGTGAGAGATCCATCGGATAGCCCGGGCTGTCCATGTTCGGGTGAGAGGAGGCGATCTCCGTTCCATCGGTATTATAGTATTTGATCCAGCTCTCCCCGTTGTTTTCCAGAATCGCCGCAACGACGCCCTGGCCTGCAACGGATGCTTTCACGATCGGATACGACGCGGTAATTTCGCCGGCCTTTCCATCGGCATCGTATACAACAATTTTGGTTCCGTTTTTATCGTAAATGGCAATTGCATCGCCGCAGGATATCATCTGCGGATTTTCCATGGTATAATGATCGCTCCAGAGGGTCTGATTTTCCCGGTCGCGCAGTTCGATGCCGTCGATACCGTAGCGCACGATCTTATTTCCGGATTTCTGAAACATATACGTATCGGTGTCCTCGGTCTCTGTTGCCTGTACTGTGTCGTATCCCTGAAAAGTACGCAGCTGAAGCCATACCCCTGTACCAATTCCGGCCGCGAGAATGGCTCCTGCAAGGATTCCAACGGTGATCCGGCGTCTGCGTTTTCTTTTTCTGTTTTCTGCTTTATACTCCTCAAGATCCCGGACTTTTGCTCCGTTCTCCTGTTCTTCTCTGTTTTTTCCGTCCATTTTCATTCCCCTTATGTTCTTTTCGGACTTATTTTCTGCCGCCCTTTCGGCCGCAGTTTGATTCCGCTCTAGTGTACCATATTTTTCTCTATTTTGGGAGGTATATTTTCTGCCCCGCATATATGAGATCTTCCACCGCGATCTGGTTCAGTTCGCAGATATCTTTCACTCTGCTCATCGTTCCGTAATATCTCTCACTGATTTTCGAGAGGCTGTCCCCCTTCTGTACGGTGTACTCCTGCCAGACCTGCGCGGCGGTTTCTGCCGTCTCACTGCCGGAAGCAGTTCCCGGGGCGGACGATGGCTCTGCTCCCGGTGCTGGATCTGTCTGCACCGTACCGGTATTGTTCTCCGCTGCACCAGTCTGCTCCCCGCCGGATGTGCTTTGCTCTCCGCTGCCTGCCGGATCCGTTCCGGATAAATTCTGCTCCTCACTTACCGCCGCGCTCCCGCTCTCATTTTCCGTTTCCAGTTCCGTTCCTGTGCTTTCCGGTGTCGAAGTATTTTCCCCTGTGTTTCCCTCTTCCGCCGCTGATGCTTCCGCTGCACTCTCCGCCGTCTGTGTCTTCTCTCCCTGTACGTTTCCCGCCACTGCTACCGTCTGCTCCTTTGTTTTCCCCGGAAACGGCAGCGCATCTCCGTATTTCTGCGTCACCGTCACAAGAAGCGCCGCAGCCGCGCATGCTGTCATCGCATAGAGGATCGGCTTTCTGTGATCGTGTTCCGGCTCCTCCCCGCTCTTCTCCTCAATCATCTTCCGAAAATCGCTGACAGCGCGGTCGGGCACGCTCTCTCCGTTTTCGATCGACCGGTTCTGATTCTGATCGATCAGATACGACTGCATCGGCTCATTCTTTTCATAATAAATGTAAAAGCCTCCCGTGCTCCGCAGGGTGCCGCCCTCGTACGTATAGAAGGTTTCCTCTTTTTCCTGTCCGTTGACGCGGAACAGCGTCTTGTCATTTCCGCCGAAGTGGTTCAGATGCGCTCGGATGATCTGTTCATTCAGATCCTCCCCGTATCCCGGAAGAGAAAGTGCCCAGCCGAGGATCTGCTGGTTTTTGAAATATTTTTCCATCACATCGTGGACCTCCGTCCATACTGCATCATCGAAGACCAGGTGATCCGGCGCCGGCTCCATCGTATGAATCGCGGCCGCGCTGCGGATAAAAAAGTAGGAAATTCCGTCCGCCCACTTAAATTCACCGAACAGCATGGCGGCACGTCCCTCTGGTGCGGAAAATATTTTTTCAGAAAGGTTCCGACATAATCTTCCAGATAAATCCGCTCCCTGCCGTTCGTATCACCGACCTGGCGGATATTTTTCGGCAGATGAAAGTATCCCTCGTTGCCGTTCGCCTGCTCTTTGTTTTCTTTATAGACAATCTCAATCATGCTTTTCACCCCTTTTTGCCTACTTTATCACGGATGTTCCGCGAAAAAGATCGTTTTGGGGCAGGGCTGTCACGGTTTTTTCCGACTGTTTTCCCGTTTTTCTGCACCGGAGGGCATGTCATGTTTTTTTCATTGCAGGAATAGTTTATACCATATACGGTTAAACTGTGGATGATTCTTCTGAAAGGCAGGTACCGGTCATGTTTCGAAAAAAAGACGCCGAAGTTTACTACATCAATGAGCGAAGCCGCAGCGCCAGCGAAGAGCTGGCGTCGCTGTTTTCTTACTGCATTCAAAAGGACGGACGCATGTTCCGTGAACTGGTATTTCTCTGCATCGGAAGCGACCGGATCACTGGGGATTCCTTAGGACCGCTGATCGGGTACCAGCTTTCGCCGTACTGCAGCCGCATTTTTCATGTCTATGGAACGCTGGATGACCCGGTGCACGCCCTGAATCTACCGGACCGGATTTCGTACATCCATTCCCGCCACCCGGAGGCACTGCTCGTTGCGATTGATGCTTCGCTTGGTTCGCGGCGTCATCAGGGATACATCACGATCGGAAACGGGGCGATCCGGCCGGGCGCGGGGGCAGGGAAGACGCTGCCCGAGGTCGGGGATATTTTTATCACAGGCATTGTGAATGTATCGGGCAGTTTTGAACAGCTTCTTCTGCAGACAACCCGGCTTGCCACGATTTTCCATATGGCGGAATCCATCTCGCAGGGAATCCTGCTCGCCTGCCGGGAACTTGAGGCGGCCGGGACAAGCGAACTTCTGCTTTAAGAAAAACTGCAGACAGCAAAACAGGCAGAGACTGCACCATTTTCCGGTGTGGCCTCTGCCTGTTTTCTTTTGTCATTTATTTCGAAAAATCTTATTTACAGAACTCTTTTACCTGCTCGTAAACGCCCTCGCCGTCGAGTTTGTATTTTGCAAGAAGAGCGGCTGCCGGGCCGGACTCTCCGAAGACGTCCTGTACACCGATTTTTTTCACCGGAACCGGGCATTTCTCTGCCAGTGCATCGCAGACTGCGCTTCCAAGTCCTCCGATCACCGAGTGCTCTTCTACGGTTACGACTTTGCCGGTCTCTTTTGCTGCTGCAACGATCAGCTCCTCATCCAGCGGTTTGATGGTGTGGATGTTGATGATCTTGGCATCAATGCCGTCTGCGGCAAGTTTCTCTGCTGCTTCCAGAGCGGAGCTTACGCAAAGGCCTGTTGCAACGATGGTGACATCCTTGCCTTCACGGAGAACAACGCCTTTTCCGAGCTCAAATTTGTAATCCGGTCTGTCGTTGATCACCGGCACTGCCAGACGTCCGAAACGAAGGTAAACCGGTCCGTTGTATTCATAAGCTGCTTTCACGCAGGCTTTTGCCTCTACATCATCTGCCGGGTTCAGGATGACCATGCCCGGGATGGTTCTCATCAGGGCGATATCCTCGTTGCACTGATGTGTTGCGCCGTCTTCTCCTACGGAAATTCCGGCATGGGTAGCACCGATTTTTACGTTCAGATGCGGGTATCCGATGGAGTTGCGTACCTGCTCAAACGCACGGCCTGCGGCAAACATCGCGAAGGTGCTTGCGAACGGAACGATGCCTGTGGTGGAAAGGCCGGCAGCGATTCCCATCATATTACATTCTGCGATACCACAGTCGATGTGACGGTCCGGATATGCTTTTTTGAACACACCAGTCTTGGTTGCTGCTGCAAGGTCAGCGTCGAGTACGATCAGATTGTCATGCTCTGCGCCAAGTTCAACCAGTGCATTACCGTAACTTTCTCTTGTTGCGATTTTCTTTACTTCTGACATAACGCTTCACCTGCCTTTTCCAGTTCTGCCATAGCAATTGCGTATTCTTCATCGTTCGGAGCTTTTCCGTGCCAGCCTACCTGGTTCTCCATGAAGGAAACGCCTTTTCCTTTTACGGTCTTTGTGATGATGGCGGTCGCATGCCTGTTACGGTGCGCGCCTCATCAAATGCAGCTTTCAGCTGATCGAAATCGTTGCCGTCCGCTACGTTGATTACGTGGAAGTTGAATGCCTCGAATTTTTTGTCGATCGGGTACGGACTGTTGACATCTGCTACGTTTCCGTCGATCTGAAGTCCGTTGTTGTCTACGATCACAACGAGGTTGTCCAGATGTTTTGCTCCGGCAAACATGGCTGCCTCCCAGACCTGACCTTCCTGGATTTCACCATCGCCAAGAAGTGTATAAACACGAAATGCTTTGTTCTGCAGTTTTGCACCGAGTGCCATTCCGACTGCTGCGGAGATTCCCTGTCCGAGGGAACCGCTTGACATATCAACGCCCGGGATATGTTTCATATCCGGATGTCCCTGCAGATAAGATCCAAGATGGCGAAGGGTCAGCAGATCTTCTTTCGGGAAATAACCTTTTTCAGCCAGTGCTGCATACAGTCCCGGCGCTGTGTGGCCTTTCGAAAGTACAAAACGATCGCGGTCCGGATCTTTTGGATTTTTCGGGTCCACGTTCATTTCTTCAAAATACAGATACGTGAAAATATCGGCTGCAGACAGAGATCCGCCCGGATGGCCGGCCTTTGCTGCATGAACGCCGCTGACGATCCCTTTGCGGATCTCATTGGCCGTCTTCTGAAGTTCTAACTTGTTCATGTCTTTTCTCCTTGTTTAGTTGAATCGGAATCAAAAGCTGGAAATATCGCTATTGTTCACTTTGTTCACAATACCATATTTCCAGCTTTTATGCAATCATGTTTAGGTCTTATTCGCCGAATACAGCTTTGTAGTCAGCCTGGAATTTTGCGATTCCGGCGTCGGTCAGAGGATGTTTGGTCATCTGTACGATTACGTTGTATGGAACAGTTGCAATGTCTGCACCAGCCAGTGCGCAGTCGGTTACGTGGATCGGGTTGCGGACACTTGCTGCGATGATCTCGGTGTCGATGCCGGCTACGTCGAAGATCTCAACGATTTCACGGATCAGATCAACGCCGCGGGTGCTGATGTCATCGAGTCTTCCAAGGAATGGGGAAACATAAGTTGCACCTGCTCTTGCAGCCAGAAGTGCCTGGTTTGCGGAGAAGATCAGGGTTACGTTTGTCTTGATGCCCTCTGCGCTCAGAACTTTAACAGCTTTGAGTCCTTCTACGGTCATCGGGATTTTAACAACCATGTTTGGATGGATGGCTGCGATCTCACGGCCTTCTTTGATCATGCCTTCTGCATCTGTTGTGGTAGCTTTTACCTCGCCGCTGATCGGTCCGTCTACGATCTCGGTGATCTCTTTGATGACCTCTTTGAAGTCACGTCCTTCTTTTGCGATCAGGGACGGGTTGGTGGTAACGCCGCAGATAACGCCCATGTCGTTTGCTTTTTTAATGTCCTCTACTTTTGCTGTGTCGATGAAAAATCTCATGTTGTTTTTCCTCCCATATTCATACTTTCGTAAGGTTTCGGGGCCTGTTGTTTTCCGCAGAACGGCTCCGTTTTTCTGTTATCTCCAGTATAGATATGTTTGGTTTTTCCGTCAAGTCGGCCTCATTTTTATTAATTAATTTATTATTTATAAATACTATTTTATAAATTACTCTGGCGGATTTTTTCTCATTTTTTCCGGTTTTTCCTTTTCTTTGTGTTTTCCCGGTTTGCGTCGGAGCTGTTTTATTCAAAATTATTAATAATAATTTCAGCCGTCCTATTTATTTTTTAATTTTTCGGTTCTTGCATACGAAGTGCTGCGCCGCACGATCAGTTTCGGCTCATACTCGACATGATACGTGCTTAAGGGTTCATTGCCGTCCTGGCTTTCCCGAAGAGACTGGATTTTCCGCAGGATGATATCGCACGCATCGCGGCCCTTCAATGGCACATAGTGGTCAATCGTCGTCAGGGAAATCGAGCGGAAGCTGGAATAGACGGTGTTGTCACATCCCACTACGGAAATATCCGCCGGAATGCGCAGTTTGCTCTCGAGCACGGCGTCCATGATCCCGAACGCGATCATATCATTCATGCCGACGATTGCCGTAAGGTTCTTGTCCTCCCGCAGCAGTTCCTTCGTCAGATAATAGCCCATCTTGTACTCAGAATCCATGCTCGGGATCACCTCGTCGAGGTCCTCATCCGCCGATTTGACGATCACGCCGTGGCCGTATCCTGCCTCCTCAAACTCGCGCACAAAGCCCTCCACGCGTTTCAGGCGCTGGCCCTGTTTGGAAGTCAGCGGAGGTGAAACAAACGCCACATGCCGGTGTCCCAGTTCCAGCAGGTGGCGTGCCATCAGCCTGCCGGGTTTTGCATTGTTCAGCTCGACCGCATCAATTTCCAGCAGCTCTTCTCGGTTGTTGATGATGACAAGCGGAATCTCCGCGGCCAGCTCCTCCACTTTTTCCTTGCAGCTTCTGCTCGGATTGCAGGTGTAGATAATTCCGCGCGGGCGCACACTCTTCATCATCCGAAGATAATTCTCTTCGATTTTCAGGTCCCTCTGCGTATTGCAGACAAAGACCCCGTAATTCTTCTCTTTTGCAACTTCTTCGATGCCGTGCAGCAGCATCACATAGTAAGGATTCGTCAGCGTCGGACAGAAGACGACGATCAGCTTGTTGCCGTTCGACTCTCTTCTCATCTTCCGCCGCGGAATCTGGTAGCCCAGCTCTTTTGCCGCCGCCTCCACTTTTTCTACTGTTTCCCGCGAGAACGAAACGTTTTCCCGCCGGTTCAGGATCATGGAGACCGTCGCCTGGGATACGCCTGAGGCTGCTGCGACATCACTGGATGTCACTTTTTTTCTGCCCATAATTACAGCTCCGTTCTGCCCTCTAACGCACGCAGAAGGGTGACTTCGTCAATATTTTCCAGATCGCCGCCCACCGGAACACCGCTTGCAATCCGCGTCACCTTGATGCCGGTCGGCTTGATCAGCTTGCTGATGTACATGGCCGTTGTCTCGCCCTCCAGGCTGGAGTTCGTGGCAACGATAACCTCCGAGACATCGCCCTGGAGGCGCTGCATCAGCTCTTTTAACCGGATGTCGTCCGGCCCAATCCCCAGCATCGGGGAGATGGCCCCGTGCAGGACGTGGTAAACGCCGTCGTATTTTCCGGTTTTTTCATATGCCGCAAGATCCTGCGTCGTCTCCACCACCATGATCACGCTGTGGTCGCGCTTGACATTTGCGCAGATCGGGCACAGCTCTTTGTCGGTCAGGGTCTGGCAGCACTTACAGTACTGGACATGGGATTTTGCTTCTGTGATCGAATCGGCCAGCCGTTTTGCCTGGTCGGCCGGCATATTCATAATATGAAAGGCCAGTCGCTGTGCGGTTTTCACACCGATGCCAGGCAGATGGGACAGCTGCTCGATCAACTGATTGATGTATCCGCTGTAGTAATCCATCAGAACGGGAATCCTCCGCCCATGCTGCCGAGTCCGCCGGCAAGTTTGCCCATAGCTTTGGCTGCCTCGTCCTCAACTTTGCGCAGTGCTTCGTTGGTTGCTGCCATGATCAGATCCTCGAGCATTTCTACGTCGTCCGGATCTACGGCATCTTCGCTGATTTTAACTTTGGTTACTTCTTTTTTACCGGAAATGGTTACTTCTACGGCTCCGCCGCCTGCTGTCGCAGTGAACTCTTTCTCCTCCAGTGCTTTCTGGTTCTCTTCCATCTGCTTCTGCATTTTCTGAGCCTGCTTCATCAGATTGTTCATGTTGCCCGGCATTCCTCCCGGGAATCCTCCTCTTTTTGCCATGGTAATATCCTCCTGAAAAATTTGTTTTTAATTTATTCTTCCCCGTCGTCGAAGTCGCTCTCGTCGTCCTCCTCGACCGGGATTCCATGAATCGCCTGCGTCAGTGCATCATCCACGGAAATCGTGGAGAGCGCGGCGTTTGCATGCTGGTCTGCTAAAATGAGCTGGACCTCTACGGTTTTTCCAGTCATCTGTTCAATAATGGTGCGGATCTCATCGGCTGCCTCCGGCCGCTCAACGTAGATGGATGCGAGCTGGTCTGCAAACTCAACAAACAGTTTGGCGTCGCCCGTCTCGCTGTTGTATTTCGGAACGGCGCTCTGCAGAAACTGGCGGAACATGCCGCTTGTCTGGCCGACAATTGCCTTCCAGGACGCGCTGATGCGCTGTAAATCCGCCGGTGCGGCTTTCACTGGTGCCGGTGCACTCTGCGGTGTTTCTGCCGCCGCATAGCCGTCTCCGGCCGCTCCGGAGCCTCCTGCACTGCCGTTTCCTGCTCCCGGTGCATTTGTCACCATCATCGGGATTCCGCGCTCCATTTTTTCTTCGAGAATCCTAAGACGCTCCAGCACGGATTCGAGGTTCTGCTCCATCTGCGGTTTGCAGAGTTTGACGAGCGCCACCTCAACGAGCACGCGCTTCTGCGCCGCATAGCGGAGCTGGCCGGAGAGCTCGGATAAAACGCGGATATAGTGGATCAGCGTCTCATCGTCTACCATCGTGCTCTCTTCTTTTAAGAGCTTCAGGTTTTCTGTAGAGACGTCGAGCAGTTCTTCGGTTTCATCTGCGCTTTTTACCAACAGCAGATTCCGCAGATACCACGTAAAGTCGGTAACGAACTGTCCCAGCTCTTTTCCGCGGTTTAAAAGGGTTTCCAGCGTGCGGATGCTTCCCGTTACATCCCCGGCGAGGATCGTGCGGAGCATCTGGCTGAAGATTTCGGTATCAACAGTTCCGAGAACCTCAAGGACTTTATCGTACGTCAGCTTCTGCCCGAGGTAGAAGGCGATGCACTGGTCCAGGAGGCTTAACGCGTCTCGCATGGATCCGTCGCCCGCCTTTGCGACGTAGCGGATGGCTTTTTCTTCGACGTCCACGCCCTCTTTTTCCATCAGTTCACTAAGACGCGCCGCAATGGTGTCGATCGTGATGCGGCGGAAATCGTACCGCTGGCATCTGGAAAGGATCGTCACCGGGATTTTGTTTGCCTCTGTGGTCGCCAGAATGAAGATGACATAGGACGGCGGCTCCTCCAGGGTTTTTAAGAGTGCATTGAACGCTCCGGTAGAAAGCATATGCACCTCGTCGATGATATAGACTTTATACCGTCCCTGTGTCGGCCGGTAGGCTACCTCCTCACGGATTTCACGGATGTTGTCGACACCGTTGTTCGATGCCGCGTCGATCTCGATGACGTTCGTGGAAACGCCCGCCAGAATCGCCTTACACGTCGGACATTCGTTGCACGGGCTTCCGTCCACGGGATGTTCGCAGTTGACCGAGCGGGCGAGAATCTTGGCGATCGTCGTTTTTCCTGTTCCGCGGGTTCCGCAGAACAGGTACGCATGACCGATGCGGTCCGCGCGGATCTGATTTTTTAATGTTGTTACAATGTGATCCTGTCCTTTTACATCCTCAAAGGTGGAAGGACGGAATTTTCGGTACAGAGCAGTATAGCTCATAAAATTTTTCTCCTTTTATTGCATCGGCATGGAAGCCTGCCGCCGGCAGTTTCTTTTGGACAGCAGTGCAACAGAAGAACGGAGACCTTGTTCTTCTTGCTTTAAGGCCTCCGTTCTTTTTCCTTGCCTTTTTTCGGGAACGCATCAATCGCCGAAGCTGATTCCCATCCGTTTTGCCTGCAGGACTTCCTGTGCATTCGGATCTACGGTCTTTAATTTTCCGGCGCACTCGCCCAGCGGAATTTTCTTTACTTTTCCGTTGACCATTCCGACCATGTAGCCGTACTGTTTGTCCAGAATAAGCTGTGCTGCCTCGGATCCGAGTCTTGTGGAAAGGACACGGTCATACGGACACGGGCTGCCGCCTCGCTGCATGTGGCCCGGTACGGTGACGCGGATTTCCATGCCTGTCTTTGCCTCGATCTCTTCTGCGATCTTGTAGGATACGGACGGGTATTTCTTTGCGATTTCTTCCTGACGTTTTTTCAGCTCTTTCTTCGGAAGTGCTGCGTCTTCTTTTGCAATTGCACCCTCGGCAACGGCAAGAATGGTGAATCCGCTTCCGCGCTCTTTTCGTCTGTTGATGGCCTCGCATACTTTTTCAATATCGTATGGAATTTCCGGAATCAGGATAACGTCTGCGCCGCTTGCGATTCCGGCGTACAGCGTCAGCCAGCCTACTTTATGACCCATAACCTCTACGATAAAAACTCTCTGGTGAGAGGAGGCTGTTGTATGGATGCAGTCGATCGCATCGGATGCAATATTGACGGCACTGTAGAAACCGAAGGTCATATCCGTTCCGTAGATATCATTATCGATGGTTTTCGGAAGATGGATAATATTCAGTCCTTCCTCTCTCAAGAGGTTTGCTGTTTTCTGGGTTCCGTTTCCGCCAAGAATGACAAGGCAGTCCAGAAGGAGCTTGTGGTAGGTATGCTTCATTGCTTCCACTTTGTCCAGACCGTTTGCATCCGGGGTACGCATCAGCTTGAACGGCTGACGTGAGGTTCCGAGAATAGTTCCTCCCTGTGTTAATATACCGGAAAAATCTTTTGCACTGAGCATGCGGTAATCGCTGTAGATGAGGCCTTTATAGCCGTTCATGAATCCGTATACTTCGAGATCTTTTACATTGTTTGCAAGGCCTTTTACGACTCCGCGCATGGTCGCATTTAATGCCTGGCAGTCTCCGCCGCTTGTTAACAGACCAATTCTTAACATATGACTTTTCCCATCCTGTTCTTTATTAGATTTTCACGACTGCTTCTTGTTTCTTGGCAGTATTATGGAATGTTTACATTATACCCTATTTTTTTCGTTCTCACAATAGTTCGGGGGAAGAAAGCGCGGGAGTTTCTATTTTTTGTACGAAAAAAGGAAGTCTGTGGTTCAGGCTTCCTTGGATTTTCTTTTTTATGCGCGCCGCACTTCGAACTCTCACCACGAACGTTACTCCTACAGCCTACTCGGCCCAGGCACCCTCACGGCACACAGGAGATTCCACTTAGTGCTGCTGCATTCCTGCCCTGACACGGTTCATGGAGTCCTGTTGCGTAAGACCCAGACGTCAACGTCACTTATAGAAGGCAGCTTCGCAATGAAAGAGCCCTCGGATTGGCATCACCCCCGCTGTAGCGGATTGCGGGTACAGGGCACCGCTATCTCCCCGGCTGCGCATTGTTTAGTATACGGGATTTCGGAGGGGATGTCAAGGAATTTGTGAATTGAAATATTGGTATAGCACGAGTATAATTTATAGTAAGGTCAGAAAATAACGCAAAAATTCAGTACCGCAGAGTGTGAACGACTGCTTTTTTCATTATTTTCAAGATTTGCTATCGATAACTTTTTGAAAATGATACATTTTTTTCTTATAGAAGGAGGATGGACGAATGATACGAGTTACGGTCTGGAATGAGTTTCAGCATGAGCGAACGCAGGAGAAAGTGAAAGAGATTTATCCGGACGGGATTCACACCTGTATTGCAAAGTTTCTGGGACAGGAGGAGGAGCTTTCGGTTCGGACGGCTGTGTTTGACGAGAAGGAGCATGGGCTGACGGAAGAAGTGCTGGCAAATACCGATGTGCTGGTGTTCTGGAATCATATGCTGCAGGAGGAGTTCTCGGACGATGTGGCCGAGCGGGTTCGGCGTCATGTGCTGGCCGGAATGGGGCTGGTAGTTCTGCATTCAGGGCATTATTCCAAGATTATGCGGAAGCTTCTCGGAACAAGTATGACGCTTCGGTGGCGGCATGGGGATCGTGAGAGACTGTTCTGTACGTGTCCGACCCATCCGATCGCGCAGGGAATTCCGGCATGGGTGGATATTCCGGAGGAAGAGATGTATGGGGAGTTTTTTGATATTCCCAAACCGGATGATGTGGTATTTACGGGATGGTTTGCAGGCGGTGAGGTGTTCCGCAGCGGATGCACCTTTACACGTGGGCTGGGCAAAATTTTCTATTTTCAGCCGGGACACGAGGAATACCCCATTTACCATATGCCGGTGATTCAGAAGATTATCAAAAATGGGGTACGCTGGTGCGTTCCTGTAGTACGAAGACCGGCACCACTGGATAATGCATGGGTGAATCCATCTACGGAGGAAGTGTATCTTTCTTCACACCAAAAATAGCAGCTGCAGTTTACCGATATCTGTATCCCGTTTGATTTTTTCAAAACAGGGGTCTGATTTCACGATCAAAAATGTTCTGCAATACACGGATGGAATCTGCGTACACATTGCATAAATCAGGAGGAAATGTTATATGAGAAAGCTTTCCGTTTTTTACGAACACATTCTACAGGCGTGTGAGCAGTCCGGTAAGACGATTCCGGAAGTGCTCGCGTTCTGCAGGGAGCAGGGAATTTCGGCTGTTGAGATGAACTACAGTCTGTTTGCATCAGAAAGAGAGGTCATTGCCCCGATGCTTTCCGATGCGGGGCTGGTGATCAGCTGTATGCATGAAACCTTTGATTTTTCCCATGATACGGATCTTGGCAGAGCACAGCAGATGCTCGATACTGCGGCATCGCAGCAGGTTTCGCGTGTCCTGTTTGTTGCAGGCGCGCTTGAAACTGCCGAAGCGGCAGAGCTTGCAGCCTGCAGCAGCACCTATGAGGCAACGAGTACTTTTATGACCGAAAACAAATCGATTCAAAATATGGTACATGCGCTTTCCTCACTCGCCGAATATGCGGCTTTGCGTGGCGTTACGATTACCTTAGAGGACTTTGACGGTTTTTTACAGCCGTTTGCACGCACATATCCGCTGCTCTGGTTTATGGAGCACGTGCCGGGGCTGCGGTATACGCTTGATATCGGAAATTTTGCTTTCAGTGATGAGGATGTTTCGTATGCTGCCTGGCTTCTGAAGGATTATATTGTCCATGTTCACTGTAAGGATCGTGCCGAAAGTCCGCTCGTTCACGGACGTTTCTGCCGCGGCCTTGGCCAGACACCGGCCGGAACGGGATATCTGCCGATGGCAAAGCTTCTTACAGATTTAGAAGCGTGCGATTACGACGGTTATCTCGCCATCGAGCATTTCGATGCGCCGGATCAGTTATCGTTCATCGAACAGTCCGCAGCGTTTCTGCGCCAGTGGGTTTCCGAATAATTCCGCCTCTTTCATAAGCGCTCTGATTTTCGGAAAATTTCGTATTTCCGGGGAGAAATTCAGCAAGGAAAATATGTCGAAAAAATTCTTTACTATCTTTGGTTTTTTCGTATCTTTTCCTTGCTTTCCAGGGAAAACATGGTAAACTAAATTTGAAGCTTTTTGAGAAGGCATGATTCGAAAAGCAAATCTAAAACAAGAGGGTTTTAAAGTAATGGGAGAAATTATTATTCCGCAGGGTTACAAATCTGCATTAAACCTCCACGATACACAGGTGGCGATAAAACAGTAAAGGATTATTTCCAGCATGAGCTGACACATCGTCTGCATCTGCTCCGTGTAACAGCTCCACTTTTTGTACAGCCGGAAACCGGCTTGAATGACAATCTGAATGGCGTAGAACACCCGGTTTCTTTTGAGTTAAAGGATCAGGGTACCAAGAAAACCGCTGAAATTGTTCAGTCTCTGGCAAAATGGAAACGGTACGCACTTCACAAATACGGCTTCTCTGAGGGAGAAGGCATCTACACCGATATGAACGCCATCCGCCAGGACGAGGTGACCGACAACATTCACTCCGTTTACGTGGATCAGTGGGACTGGGAAAAAATCATGTCCCCGGAAGAACGCAATCTTGATTTCTTAAAGAGTACCGTAAAAGATATCTATGAGGCACTGAAAAACACGGAAAAACATATGGCAGACCAGTACGACTACATCGAAACCATTCTGCCGGATGAAATTTTCTTTATCACTTCCCAGGAACTTGAGGATCGCTATCCGAATCTGACTCCAAAGGAAAGAGAGTATACAATCACCAAAGAAAAAGGTGCTGTCTTTATTATGCAGATCGGCGGCGTGCTTGCTTCCGGAGAGCGTCAGGACGGACGTTCCCCGGACTACGACGACTGGTCCTTAAACGGCGACCTGATCGTTTATTATCCAGTGCTTGACATCGCTCTTGAGCTCTCCTCCATGGGTATCCGCGTCAACGCAGATGCTCTCCGCGCTCAGTTAAAGGAATGCGGATGCCAGTCCCGCGCGAAGCTTCCCTTCCAGAAATCCATTCTGAACGGCACTCTCCCGCAGACAATCGGCGGCGGTATCGGACAGTCCCGTATCTGTATGTTTTTCCTGCGCAAAGCGCACATCGGAGAGGTACAGTGCTCGGTATGGCCGATGGAGACACGAGAGGTGATGGATGTGATGAATATTCAGCTTCTGTAAGATTGGTTTCGAATAGACTATTACTGTAAAAGGGATACGTTTCCTGTCCGCCCGTTTTCAGGGTATGACAGAAACGTATCCCTTTTATATTTTCCTGCATTGCTGCTGCATTTCGTCCTTACATCAAATCTTTTTCTGCTTTTCGCGGTTTCAGAACCGTTCTTCCAAAAGCTCAAGCAGTTCCTCTCTCTGAAAGGATGCTGTCTTAATTTCATCACCGGAAAGGATCTCTTCCGCCAGCTCTTTTTTCCTCTGCTGAAGCTTGATGATTTTTTCCTCGATGGTTCCTTTTGCAATCAATTTGTATACCGTCACAACATTTTTCTGCCCAATACGATGTGCACGGTCTGTCGCCTGATTTTCAACTGCAACATTCCACCATGGATCGTAATGGATGACGATATCCGCGCCGGTCAGGTTCAGGCCGGTTCCGCCTGCTTTTAGGGAAATACAGAATACAGACGTGTCATCCCGGTTGAACTGTTCCACCATTTGTGCACGCTGCTCTTTTTTCGTGCTTCCCTGCAGGACAAAGTAGCTGATGCTTTCTTCCTGCAGACGCGCGGTCAGGATCTCGATCATCGAAGTGAACTGGGAGAACAGCAGGATTTTGTGGCCGGATTCCACGGCACTCTGAATCAGCTCGATGCAGAGATCGAGTTTTGCCGAACCGCCTTCGTAATTTTCGTAAACAAGCGCAGGATCACAGCAGAGCTGACGCAGCCGCGTCAGTTCAGAGAGCACCTGGAACCTGGAATCGGCAAATTCTTCCTCTGTCTGGTTCTGCAGCATAAGCGCCAGCCGCTGGGCATGTGCATGATACAGCTCCTTCTGCTTCTGTTCCATGCAGGCAGCCATATTTTTCTCAATTTTATCCGGCAGATCCTTCAGCACTTCCTTCTTCAGACGGCGCAGAATAAACGGACGGATCATCTTTTGCAGACGTTCTAATCTTTCTTCGTCGCCGTTTCGCACAATCGGAAGTTCAAACTGCTCGCGGAATTTCTGATATCCATAGAGGAATCCCGGCATCAGATAATCAAAGATGCTCCATAGTTCACTTAACTGGTTTTCTACCGGTGTTCCGGTTAATGCCAGGCGGAACGATGCATGGATCGTTTTCACAGCTTTTGCTCCCTGCGTTGCGTGATTTTTGATGAACTGCGCCTCATCAATGATCTCGCAGAAGAACGGGAGATCCTGATACAGTTCGATATCGCGGCGGAGCAAATCGTACGAGGTAATCAAAATATCCTGCATACCGGCATTTTGGATCATCTCTTTCCTCTGTTCCTGTGTGCCGGCGACGAGTCTCGTCTGCAGCTCCGGAGCAAAGCGGGCACATTCGCTCTCCCAGTTATAGACGAGAGATGCCGGTGCAACGATCAAAGAACGACGATTTGCATCTTCGGGTGCTTCCTGCATTTCAGATAAGAGAAAGGCGATGGTCTGCAGCGTCTTTCCAAGTCCCATATCATCCGCCAGAATACCGCCAAAGCCGTTCTGGCATAAGGTTTTCAGCCACCAGAATCCTGTTTTCTGATATTCACGGAGCTGTGCCTGCAGATTGTCCGGAAGTTCAAAATCGTTCTCCTCTGCAGTTTTCATATTTCGGATCAGCATACGGAACTCGCGGTTTTTCTCAACCTGAAGATCATCCTGCTCTTTTAAACGGGTATCGAGGTAGAGTGCTCGGTATTTCGGAATTGTGATCTCGCCGCTCTTCAGCTTTGCCTCGGAGATCTGCAGATTTTCCCGCAGTTCCGAGAGAACGCGGATACCGTCCTCGTCCATATCCATAAATTCACCGGTCCTCAGGCGGTAAAATTTCTTTTTCCGGTCATATTTTGAAAGAATCTCTGCCAGTTCCTCCATGCCAAAATTGCCCGGATTCAAATGAAGTTCCAGTACATTTTCTGCGAGGGATACACCGACAGAAACTTTCGGGGACGGGATGACACGGATCGCTTTTAACCGGTCAGAAACAAAAATTTCGCCCAGTTTCTGCAGATCTTCCATACCGCTGCTTAAAAACTCATACATCTCATCGGCTCCCTGGAGAAGCATCTGATGTTTCCGCGCATCATAGGCACTGAAACAGGATCGAACGAGCTGGTTTGCCGCCGCTTCTTTCCGTACATCACGGCCATGGGAAAGCTGATGGATATCGTTTGCATCTGCAAAAACATTGTATTTTTTCTCGCCATAGACAGCCAGAAGTTCGCAGGTAATCATATCATGCTGCGGCGCATCCAGATAAATCTGAAATTCCACCTGCGGCGGAAGATACTGCTGTAATTCCAGCTTTTCTTCTTTTTTTACCTTAAAATGTTCCTCCAACACCGGAAGAAGTCCCTGGCAGAAGGTCGGGATATCTTCTTTTGCAATTTCACAGACTCCGTCCGGACATCGCTCCATATATTCCAGGAAGTCGCAGACTTCTGCTATCTCTTCCCTTGGGATTCGGTAAATTGTATTTTTTTCTGAAAGAAAATACAAATATTTTCTGCCATAAAAAATGGGATCCGCGTACATCTGTACCTTTAGGCCATCTGCTTTCCGTAAAAGCTTCATTTCATACTGTGGCATCCCCTCCTGGCAGTGCCACAGTTTTTCTTCTCTCCAGTTCGTACGACAAAAGAACTCCTGGCTGCCAACAGCCTCAAAAAATTCATCCATATTCTGCACAGAAATCATCACATAACGGTCATCAAAGCAGGACGCATAGCTGCCGGTACCTATCTGATAGCATGAGCCGCGTTCCATGGTATATGCGCTCAGAAATTCTACCATCGGACGGCTTTCTTCTTCAAAAGCATCCATACAGTGCAAAAAAGAAAGCTGTGCACCGTAGCTGACCGTTTCCATATTTTTTACAGCTGCTGTCATTTTTGAAACACTTTTTAATACATACATCCTTTTGCTTCCGATTTTAAATTCTGCCCGAAAGGAATCGTCAAACTGGCTCTCCAGATGAATTTCCAGTTTAACCTGACCTGCTTTTGCTTTCGGCAGAAAAGCAACCTGATCCCGCATCGCATAATGTGAAAGCAGTTCAGAAAAACCGGGGCTCGTCTCTGCTTTTGGTGTTGGTTTTACTACTTTTCTGACAATTTTATGTTCTCCCTGGAATTCTTCCATTCCTTTTTTCACGCCGACAGCACGAAGAAGCTGCTCCAGTTCCTGATGTTCTTCGTCATTTCTCACTTTTTCTTCCAGTTTTTTTCTCTCTTTTTTCCGCCATTCAAGATAGTACAGCAAAACAGCGACACAATGTTTGCACAATCCCCAGTACTGCTCATGTGCCGGACAATCACAATCATCTTCCATAATTTCAGACATTTCTTCATCTACAGAAACGCTGACACAATACATATTTTTTCCGCTTCCGTCTACGACAGCTGTAATTTTATGCAGTTGATATCCGAAAATATCCTCCATTTCCTGTACCTGAAAAGCATGCACTTTCTGTTCTTCATAGATCTTTTTTCCACGGTTATATGATACAGAATTCGTCTCCTGTTTGATGTCCGCCTTTGTAATCATGCTGGTAAAATCCTTTCTGTTCTATCTTTTCCCATCATTCACAATTCGTATTTTACAGATTCTGGTTTTGATCACATCCGACAAGCTTCTCGGAAAGCTCTTTTAAAGTATTTTCCTGATATCCCGCTTTTCCTGTTTTCCTTACCAGTTCCGCCGTTTCTCTTAATAACGGGTGCCAAATGTGTTCCAGTTTTTTTCTGCCATTCTCTCCAAATACTTCTTTTGAAAGACTGTTCCGGTAATCCTCTGGTGACATTCCAAAGAATTGGATTCTGTTTCCGAACCGCTGCCAGAGTCTGTCGGCAATTCCAATCCCATCCGGGTCAAGACCTCCACTGTAGTAAATGGGAATCCCACTCTGTACGATCAACGAAATCAGTTTTAATGCTGCATACCGCGGCTGTCCCGACGTACACAGCAGCGACACATTCTTTCCCTGCACCTGTTCCATAAGATAGCTGAATACCATTTCGTTTTCCACAATGTATACACACGTTCCGACAGGCTGTACTTCTGTAATACCCTTCAGATTTTCCATGGTAAGCACATACGGTTCCCTGCATCGGCAAAAGGCTTCATATGCAGGATGCCATATCTCCTGTTTTTTCAAACGAATTCCAAACGCATGTACCAGGGAAGAAATGTTATCCGGTACAATTCCCACGCACTGCAGCAGTTCTCTCCATTGCACTCGGTACTGATAAATAAGAGGTTTCATCAATTGCCTCCAAGTAGTCCATCTTTTTTCCTTTCTTCTTCTCTTTTATTTCAACTAATAAAAATTATATCATATCCTGCTATATATGATAAGTTTCTTTTGGTTAAAAACAGAAAAACCCCGGCCGCCTTACGGCGCCGGGGTCTCTTACGTTTGAGCACAAGTATCTTTCGATACAATTATATTTTATTTCCCGCAGTGCTTTCCTCGATTTCGCTTCGCTCCATCTCGGTCGGGCTGTCGCCCTATAAATTCTCCGACTAATGCCCTTGTGTGAGCAAGCTCCCACCGGTCATTACTCTCCGAATTTGCACTGCTCATAGATAACCGAAATTAGTCGATCAGAGTAGCAACACGGCCTGATCCAACGGTACGGCCACCCTCACGGATAGCGAAGGTAAGACCCTGATCCATAGCGATCGGGTGGATCAGTTCGATGGTCATCTCTACGTTATCGCCAGGCATGCACATCTCAGTTCCTTCCGGAAGAGTGATAACACCTGTTACGTCAGTTGTACGGAAGTAGAACTGCGGACGATAGTTGTTGAAGAATGGAGTATGACGGCCACCCTCGTCTTTTGTCAGAACGTATACCTGAGCGGTAAATTTGGTATGGCAGTGAACGGTACCTGGTTTAGCCAGAACCTGTCCTCTTTCGATCTCTGTTCTCTGAACACCACGAAGCAGAGCACCGATGTTATCACCAGCCTGAGCCTCATCGAGGAGTTTACGGAACATCTCGATACCAGTTACAACAGTTTTCTTGGTCTCTTCTTTCAGACCTGCGATTTCAACTTCCTCATTCAGATGAAGAACACCAGCCTCAACACGGCCAGTAGCAACAGTACCACGACCAGTGATGGTGAATACATCCTCTACAGGCATGATGAAGTCTTTATCTGTGTCACGCTGCGGATCCGGGATCCAGCTATCTACTGCATCCATAAGCTCCATGATTTTATCTCCCCATGGGCCAGCCGGATCTTCCAGAGCTTTCAGAGCAGAACCCTGGATGATCGGAGTGTCATCTCCCGGGAAGTCATACTCGTTCAGCAGCTCACGGATCTCCATGTCTACCAGCTCAAGCAGCTCTTCGTCGTCTACCATATCGCATTTGTTCATGAATACAACGATGTAAGGTACACCTACCTGACGGGACAGAAGGATGTGCTCTTTTGTCTGAGCCATAACACCGTCTGTAGCAGCTACTACAAGGATAGCTCCGTCCATCTGTGCAGCACCAGTGATCATGTTCTTTACATAGTCAGCATGGCCTGGGCAGTCAACGTGTGCATAGTGTCTTTTCTCTGTCTGATACTCAACGTGTGCAGTAGAGATTGTGATACCACGCTCTCTCTCTTCCGGAGCTTTATCGATATCTTCGAAGTTCTCAGCAGTGTTTCCTTCTACTCTGGTAGAAAGTACTTTTGTGATAGCTGCGGTCAGAGTTGTTTTACCATGGTCAACGTGGCCGATGGTACCAATGTTACAATGCGGTTTTGTTCTTTCAAATTTAGCTTTAGCCATTTTAAAATGTCCTCCTTAAAATTGCGCCCAGTGGGCTTTTTTGAGACTAAATTGGTGGCAGGAACCCACCTGAATCGTAAACCTGCTAAGTCTGATTATATTGCATTTCCGTCTTATTTGCAAGGGAAATCTCAGAAAAATAATACTTTTAGGCTGTGCAGCCTTTGACAGCTGCACACCCGATTATTTTTCTTACATTATTTTGCTTTTGCAGACAGAACTTTTTCCTGTACGTTTTTCGGAACCTGCTCGTATTTATCAAAGAACATGGAGTAGTTACCACGTCCCTGAGTTTTAGAACGAAGGTCTGTTGCGTAACCGAACATTTCAGCCAGCGGTACGAATCCACGGATCATCTTTCCGCCGCCGATGTCATCCATACCCTCGATACGACCACGACGGGAGTTGATATCACCGATAACATCACCCATGTAATCTTCCGGAGTGGAAACTTCGACTTTCATGATAGGCTCAAGAAGAACCGGAGCACCCTTCTGCATAGCTTCCTTGAATGCCAGAGAACCAGCAATGTGGAATGCCATCTCAGAAGAATCGACCTCATGATAAGATCCGTCGTATACATTTGCATGAACACCGACTACCGGGAAGCCTCCCAGGATACCGGCTTTCATAGCCTCTTCGATACCTTCGCCTACAGCCGGGATATACTCTTTCGGAATAGCTCCACCGACAACGGTAGACTCGAATTTGTAAATCTCTTCGCCGTTTGCATCCATAGGCTCGAATTTAACTTTACAGTGACCATACTGTCCACGTCCACCAGACTGTTTTGCATATTTGCTGTCGATGTCTGCCGGTTTGGTAATGGTCTCTTTGTATGCACCTGCGGAGCACCTACGTTAGCCTCTACTTTGAATTCACGAAGCAGACGGTCAACGATGATTTCCAGATGCAGCTCACCCATACCAGCGATGATGGTCTGACCAGTTTCCTGATTGGTGTGTGCACGGAAGGTCGGATCCTCCTCAGCCAGTTTTGCAAGGGACTCGCCCAGTTTGCCCTGGCCTGCTTTTGTCTTAGGCTCGATAGCCAGCTCGATAACCGGCTCCGGGAACTCCATAGACTCAAGGATTACCGGATGCTGCTCGTCGCAGATAGTATCACCTGTGGTGGTGAACTTGAATCCGATTGCAGCTGCGATGTCACCGGAGTAAACTTTGTCCAGCTCCATACGTTTGTTTGCATGCATCTGAAGGATACGTCCAACACGCTCTTTTTTATCTTTTGTTGCATTCAGTACGTAAGAACCGGAGTTCATGGTTCCTGAATACACACGGAAGTATGCCAGTTTACCAACGAATGGGTCTGTCATAATCTTGAATGCCAGTGCGGAGAACGGCTCCTCATCGGAAGAATGTCTTACGATCGGGTTTCCGTCCAGATCGGTACCCTCGATTGGCGGGATATCGGTCGGAGCCGGCATGTACTCAAGGATCGCATCCAGGAGTTTCTGAACACCTTTGTTTCTGTATGCAGAACCGCAGCATACCGGTACAGCTGTACACTCGCAGGTAGCTTTACGCAGAACTGCTTTCATCTCGTCTACAGACGGGATATCATCATCCAGATAACGCATCATCAGCTCATCATCCAGCTCGCAGATTTTCTCTACCAGCTCGGTGTGATACAGCTCAGCGTCTTCTTTCATATCTTCCGGGATATCAACGATGGAGATATCATCGCCCTTATCGTCGTTGTAGATGTAAGCTTTCATCTCGAACAGATCGATAATTCCCTTGAATTCATCTTCCTTACCAATTGGAAGCTGAAGGCAGATAGCATTTTTACCAAGTCTGGTCTTGATCTGATCTACAGCGTTGTAGAAGTCAGCACCAAGGATGTCCATCTTGTTGATGAATGCCATACGCGGTACGTTGTAGGTATCAGCCTGACGCCATACGTTCTCAGACTGAGGCTCCACACCACCTTTTGCACAGAACACGCCGACAGCGCCGTCCAGTACACGAAGAGAACGCTCTACCTCTACGGTAAAGTCAACGTGGCCTGGGGTATCAATGATGTTGATACGGTGCTCAAGAGCGCCCGGTTTCGGCTTGCAGTTCTCTTCCAGAGTCCAGTGGCAGGTTGTAGCAGCTGAAGTAATTGTGATACCACGCTCCTGCTCCTGTTCCATCCAGTCCATGGTAGCAGTTCCTTCGTGAGTATCACCAATCTTGTAGTTAACACCGGTATAGTACAGGATACGCTCGGTCAGGGTTGTTTTACCTGCATCGATGTGAGCCATAATACCAATGTTTCTGGTTCTCTCTAATGGATATTCTCTTCCAGCCAACGGATTTTCCTCCTCTTAGAATCTGTAGTGAGCAAATGCCTTGTTAGCCTCTGCCATCTTATGAACTTCTTCTTTCTTCTTCACAGAAGCACCTGTGTTGTTAGATGCATCCAGAATCTCGTTTGCCAGTCTGTCTTCCATGGTACGCTCGCCTCTCTTACGAGAATAAGCGGTCAGCCAACGAAGGCCAAGAGCCTGACGTCTGTCCGGTCTTACCTCGATCGGTACCTGATAAGTAGCACCACCGATACGTCTTGCTTTTACTTCAAGAACCGGCATGATATTGTTCATTGCTTCTTCAAATACTTCGATTGCTGGTTTTCCAGCTTTTTCTTCTACTTTAGCAAATGCGCCGTATACGATTTTCTGGGCAACGCCTCTCTTACCATCCAGCATGATGTTGTTGATCAGCTTGGTTACCACTTTGTTATTGTATAACGGATCTGCTAAAACATCTCTTTTCTGAGTATGTCCTTTACGTGGCACGTTACTTCCCTCCTTAACCATCATTCGATTAAATCATCGGTACTCACACTTATTTGCAGTATGTCCGCGCGTGTAAATTCTCTATAAATCCGCAGCCGTGGGGATTTATGGAATAACGCACAACATTTCGCTTTTTTGTGATACTAGATATATCTCGAACTCGTTTTACTTAATTATTTCTTTTTCGGTCTCTTAGCACCGTATTTAGAACGGGCCTGTTTTCTGTTAGCAACACCTGCAGTATCAAGTGTACCACGGATGATGTGGTATCTGGTACCTGGCAGGTCCTTAACTCTTCCTCCACGGATCAGAACAACGCTGTGCTCCTGAAGGTTGTGACCTTCTCCTGGGATGTAACTTGTTACTTCGATTCCGTTGGAAAGACGAACTCTGGCGATTTTACGAAGAGCTGAGTTAGGTTTTTTCGGTGTAGCAGTTTTAACAGCTGTGCACACACCTCTCTTCTGAGGAGAAGACATATCTGTGGATTTCTTTCTCAGAGAATTGTAGCTTTTCTGCAGTGCCGGCGCGGTAGATTTCTTTACGGAAGTCTCACGGCCTTTTCTTACTAACTGGTTGAATGTTGGCATTCCATTTCACCTCCTGATAGATTTCTCCGTGTGTCCCACGGGGTTTCATACGGCTGCTTTAGTTCAACATAATTGCTTTGCAGCTTTTGCGCGCACAAAAAACAGTCTTTTACGCACGCTCGTTTATTATAGCGTCTGTCCTTTCAAAAGTCAAGGGGGAAATTCGCAAAAAATCGCGTATTTACGCGGCTTCTGCGGATTTCCCCCATTGATGCATTACTGTGCAAAAGTATTTTTTCTTCCTATTATAATCTCACCAGATTATTTTCTGACATTTTTTGTTTTTCGTTAAAGCGGACGGTTCCTGAAGGCCGGACACGCATCACACCGCTTCGGCTTCTCCTCGCTCTGTGCATTGCCCCAGAGGTCACGCGCTTTCTCTTCGGCACACCCTTTGCACCAGGGAAACATGCGGACATTGCTGATGTAAAAGTTCTCAAAGGTTGTCTCGTCGTTGTTGATGTCAAACTGCTGCTTTCTCGACAGCTCTTCCGTATGTTCTGCAATCCAGGCCTTCTGCCCTTCGGTCGCCGGATACCCCGGTCCGCCGAGGACGTAATCCATATCGGCATGGAGATTTTCCGGTTCGCCTGGTTTGTGGAATCCTACAAATAAAATATAGCCGCGGCGCAAAAGCTCCTGGATCGGCTCGTCCGTCTGGCCGTCCGGACCTAAAATCACCCGCGCGGTCTGCGCATGAAAATTTTCTGTTTTGGGATAGAATTTCCCAGTTGGTGCTAAAAATCCATCTGCCATTTTCTTTTCTCCCATGTTCTCATTTGCTGTATGCTTTTCTATACCATAACCGATTTTTTCAAAACAGGCAAGGTTTGTTTTACTGGATTTTTTTTTTTATCTGTGCTATACTCTTTCCCGTGCATTTATGCAATCGGATTTTCCCGTCTTTTTGCGGGTGTCCGGACTGGTTCGTGAACTTCCCAGTATAAAAAACCAAGTATCTCAAAATTTTCATCAAAGGAGATTGGAAAATGAATGCAAGAAAACTGATTATCGACTGTGATCCGGGCATCGACGATTCTCTCGCCCTGATGCTTGCCGCGGCTTCGAAAGAGCTGGATCTTGTCGGCATCACCACAGTCAGCGGAAATGTACCCGCTTCTATGGGCGCTAAAAATGCCCTCAAAATTCTTTCTATGATTGGAAAACCAGATGTCCCGGTTTATGTCGGCGAGGAGACGCCTCTGGTCCGCGACTACGTGGACGCGATGGACACCCACGGCATGGACGGTCTCGGTGAATCGGGCTGGCCGGATGCCGAAGGCCTTACGCCAAACAAGGACGCTGTTTCTTTCCTGATCGAAACCTTAAAAGCAACCCCTGATGTTACCATTCTTGCCCTCGGACCGATGACGAACCTTGCAAAAGTTATCTCCCGCGCACCGGAGTGCCTGACAAACCTGACGTCTCTTGTCTCCATGGGCGGAAGCTATAAGAGCCATGGAAACTGCTCCCCGGTTGCCGAGTACAATTACTGGTGCGACCCGGATGCCGCAGCCGAAGTATTCCGCGCGTTTTCCGAGCTGCCGCAGCTTGCAGGCAAAAAGCTTCATATGATCGGGCTGGATGTCACACGAAAAATTGTCCTGACGCCGAATCTTGTGGAATATATGAAATGCGTAAATCCAGGAGTCGGAACCCGCATTGAGGAGCTGACGCGCTTCTACTTTGATTTCCACTGGAAGCAGGAAAAGGTCATCGGATGCGTGATCAACGATCCGCTCGCGGCCGCTTATCTTGTGGATCCGTCGCTCTGTAGCGGTTTTGATGCGTATACGCAGGTAGAAACCGGAGGTCTCTGCATCGGACAGACGGTTGTGGATGCCATGAATTTTATCAGAAAGCACCGAACAGCCACATTCTGACGCAGGTCGATGTGCGCCGTTTCTTCCTGATGTTCTTTGAGCGCGTTCTCGGCGTGCCGCAGGAGGAATCCGCACCGGTTCTCGACCAGATTCTCACCGCACCGCCGGTCTTCCCACATGAGACGATGTTTCAGAAGGGAGGCGAGGCATGATGAATACTAACCGTACGTTAAAACTCACGACACTCGCGCTCTGCGGTGTCATCAATATTCTCGGCGGTACCATTGCTCTGCTGCTGCGTCTTCCGGTTTATCTGGACTCCATCGGAACAGTTCTGGCAGCCGCTCTGTTCGGACCTGCTGCAGGCCTCGTTCCGGGACTGATCTCCGGACTCATTTCCGGCATGACGAGTGATGTCTATGCGTTTTACTATATTCCGGTGCAGCTTGTCATCGGTCTCGTTGCCGGCCTTGTATTCCGCAGACTCCGCCCGTCCCATACGGCAGGATCCCGCAGCGAGAGTCTTTCCCTCCGCTCCATGGGCTGGAAGCTGTTTCCGGCAGCGCTTGTGATCTCACTTCCGGGTACTGTGGTAAGTTCCACAATCACCGCGGTTGTTTTCGGTGGAATTACTTCCTCCGGCTCCACTGTGCTGGTGCAGCTGCTTCACAGCCTCGGTATGAATCTGACTCTCTCTGTCTGCGTTGTACAGGCCATGACAGACTTTGTGGATCGAATGATTGTTCTTGCGGTCGTCCTCGTGATTCTGCCCGCCGTTTCTTCTGCTTTCGGCAGTCTTTCTATGAGAAGCAGAAAATAATCTGTACCAATAGCACAAATAATCCTACAAAAAATTCACTTTCTTTTTTGCAGGATTCTCATATTTTGGCATAACAAGAACTCCGGAAAAAAAGGGGAGGCTGCATCAGGAGCCATCCCTTTTCCGGAGTTTTTTATTTCTTCTTTAATAAAATCATTCACATGCGCGGATCCATACCTGCATTTCGCCCTCACCTCGGTTGTTCCACATATAATATGGAATCAGCTTCAGTTTCGTCTTTTCCTCTTCCTCTTTCTGATACAGATGATACAACGGCTGTTTTTCCGCATCGCCCAGCTTCATGCGACGTCCCTCGGCCGTTACGCTCACAAAGTGCTCGCCCAGCTCATCGGCTGCTTCTGCGGTTTTTTCACCATTCACACAGAGTTTTGTCAAATGCAGATTCTTTCCGTTGTCTGCTTCTTCCATACAGTAAACAACCGGTCCTCGTTTTACGGCAACACGGCCGGCGTCCTCGCGTACAAGCGGATTGGATGCCAAAAACTGGATTTCCATCGGGAAGTTCAGGCGGATCGTCTCACCCTTCGCCCATACTTTTGTCACATACAGATACCCGTCTTTTTCTTCCAATTCTGCGCCTTTTGGAATCTCTTTTTCATAAGAAGCACACCATCCCGGGATGCGGAATGCAAAGGTGTACGGCTCTTTGGTATCGCTCTCGCAGGTCACGGAAACATGGCCGTCCCACGGGAATTCGGAAGTGATGGATGCTTTTACTTTTTCTCCTTCCACTGTTCCACCCATGTACAAGTGGACAAACAGGGTTGTGTCGTTTTCCGTGTATGCGTAAGATGCAACTGAGCTTACCGTTCTTGCCAGGTTCGGAGGGCAGCAGGCACAGCCGAACCATTTCTGGCGGATCGGTTTTACATGGAATTTCCGCTCATCCTTGTGGCATGCCTCCGGCAGTACCTCCAGCGGATTGACATAGAAGAAGCTCTTTCCGTCGAGCGCCATTCCGGAGAGAACGCCATTGTAGAGGGCTAATTCCATCACATCCGCGTACTCTGCTTTTGCCTGAATCTCCAGCATGCGGCGAGCAAAGAACACAAGACCGATGGATGCACAGGTCTCTGCGTAAGCGGTATCGTTTGGCAGGTCATAGTTGAAAGAGAATGCCTCTCCTATATGAGTGGCACCGATTCCGCCGGTGACGTACATTTTCTGATGCACCATGTTGTTCCAGAGAGTTTCACAGGCTTTCAGCAGGCTCTCATCCTGCGTTGCCCTTGCCACATCCGCCATGCCGGAATAGAGATATACGGCGCGTACGGAGTGCCCCTGCACCTCATCCTGCTGACGCACCGGGCGGTTTGCCTGATTGTAGCTATATCGTTCCTCGCCCTCCGGGCAGGTCAGACCGCGCTCGATATCGTAATAGTATGGTTTTGTTCCGCGTTCATCGATGAAGTATTTTGCAAGATCGAGATACTTCTGCTCGCCGGTCAGATCATAGAGACGCATCAGAGCCATCTCTGCAATTTCGTGACCAGGATAACCTGCTTTTTTACCCTCGCCGTGACCGAGTTTGCTGGCAATAAAGTCCGCGAAACGCTCTGCTGCTTTTAAGAGACGGTCTTTTCCGGTCGCCTGATAATAGGCTACGGCGCCTTCCGTCAGATGACCGAAGCAGTACAGCTCATGGTTGTCCTTAAGGTTTGTAAAAATCATATCCTGATCGTTGATCAGATAGTAGGTATCGAGGTATCCGTCTTCTCTCTGTGCTGCGCAGACAGCTTCAATTGCTTCATCTGCCGTTTTTTCCAGCTCCGGATCGGGATGCTGTGTCAGGGAGTACGCAACTGCCTCCACCCATTTGGTAAAATCGGTATCCTGGAACAGGAAGCCATAAAATCTTCCGTCCATTTTGCCATCCTTCGGCAGTGTCTCAAAAGTATCCAGCGGGTATTTGATCTGAACAAATTTGTCTCCTTTTGCTTTCCGCTCTTTTTCAACTTCACCGGCGCGGCGGTAGTTCCGCATACAGAAGCTCGGTGCTGCTCCCGGAACATTGTCATTTAAGGCATTCCACTGATACGGAATTACTTCGGTGCGGACAAGCTCCATCTCTTTTTTCCAGAATGCATCAGTAACCTGGACTTTTGCCAGGGATAATGGTTTGCTGAAGTTTTTCTGATCCATTTTTTCGGTCTCCTTTTTCGTTGTCTTCCGCCGCCTCCTGGTTTGAAAAAGATATTTTCCTTGCTTTCAGGGATGGGAAGCGTTACACTTCTTTTGACGGCTGTTTTCCTGTTTTTCTATAGTTTTATTTTAGCAAAACGGATCTCCGTTTAAAATACAAGAATGTTTGAAAAGGTTTGAAATAGTCATATGATCTCTGTTTTATTTCCAGATGCCGCCTGTTTTACCTACGACCTCTGCGGCAAATTCCAGTCCCCGTCCCCGGAGTGGATGCACCTGACACGGAATCTCGTCAATTTTGAACTGATGGTTGTGACGGAAGGAACGCTTTTTATCGCGGACGAACGCCGCTCTTACGAGGTTCACCCCGGCGAATATCTTCTTTTGCCGCCGACCGTCCATCAGCATGGCTCGAAAAAGGGAAGCTGCTCTTTCTACTGGCTCCATTTTATCCCGGGTATCCCCTCCGCACCGATCGTCGCTCCTTCTGACCCGACCGCCGGATCGGTTCTGGATGAGTTTCATGCTGCACCGCCATCCTCCTACCGCCTTGAGGACCTCGCTCCCGCCCAGCTTCCATCCAACTACCCCGAAACGTTATGCATCCCGCTCCAGAGAACGCTTTCCTCCCCGAACCGCGTCATCATCCTCATGAAGCAGCTCCAGGACACTTCCCTGCGTTTCCACAACACGTTCCTCAACAACAGCCTGACTGCCGCTGTTCTCGGCGAAATCAACTGTCAGAGCCCCTTCTACCGCACCTACACTTCCGAAACGCAGCGGACGCAGATCCTGCAGGACATTATCAGCTACATCCAGTACCACAGCAGCGAGTCCCTCAAAGTCACCGAACTCGCCCGTTATTTCGGCTACAACGACAAATACCTCTCCTCCCTCTTCCACGAGGGCACCGGAATGACACTGAAGCAGTTCATCCTGAAATCCAAAACGGACAGCGCAATGGCTGAGCTGACGGACACGAATCACACTGTCTCTCAGATTGCCTATAACGTTGGATTTCAGGATGCGCATAATTTTTCCACGGCTTTCCGAAAGCTCACCGGGATGACGCCGGGACAGTACCGGAAGAGTTATGGGAACCGGAAACTTTCTTTTGAATAGGACGGGAGGATACGACCCCCAGGCACCGCGGGGGGCGGACGCTCCGCTGCGCCCTGGGGACCCATCTACGTTTTGGCGGACGGAAGTGATTTACTCAATGGATGGATTCACTTATTCTTTAGAAATTTACTGTTTCTTTTAGAAAATAGACATACTTTGCTCACATTTCTTCACTATACTATAACTTAGATAGTTGATGAACCACTCAAAACTATCTCCCCCCTCATTATGAAAGAGCAGCCCGCATATCCGCGGGCTGTTCTTATTTTTTGTCTTTTTGCACCCACCTAACGTAAATGCCGCCTGCGGTCGGGGAAAACATCCCGACCGCAGGCGGCCTCACAATCTACCGTGGAATCACATTACTCTTCCGCAGCTTCAATTGCTGCAGTCTCGATAATAAATTTCACGCTTCCATCCATTCCATTTGCCTTACCACTGTAAGAAGTATAAGCGCATTTATCCGAATTCAGCGCCTGAATCCGATCCAGTACATCTCCCAGATCATCCTCAAAGGTACTCTTCAGCTTGCTGGTACCCTCTTCTTCAAACTTCTTCGTACCGTCAGCCAGTTCTTTCGCCCCATCGGACAGCTCGTCAATACCATCAACAACCTTGCTGCTTCCCGATTTCAGATCAGAAGCTCCGCTTGCCAGAGAAGAAGTTCCATTTGCCAGTGTAGAAGCTCCGCTCGCCAGCGTAGATGCTCCGCTTGCCAGCGTAGAAGCTCCGCTGTTCAGTTCAGAAGCTCCGCCTGCCAGGGAAGAAGTTCCATTTGCCAGTGTGGAGGCTCCGCTTGCCAGCTGGGATGCTCCGCCTGCTACCTGAGAAGCACCGCTTCTTAAGCTTCCGCTGTTTGCAGAAAGTTTTGCAGATCCATCGCTTAACTGGCTTCCCAGCTGTCCAAGACCTGCGGTCAGCTGTGTCGTGCCGCCCTGCAGAGTCGTAACACCCTCAACCAGAGCCGGTGCATTTGCTTTCAGCTGGCTTGCGCCGGAAAGCAGCGTATCATTGTAAGCACTCAGCTGAGTGAATCCTGCGTTCAGTGCATTGATGCCTGCTGTTGCTTTTGCAAAACTCTCATTTGTGCTGCTGTACAGCTGGCTCACACCTGCGGACAGAGTACCGATGCCCTTGTACAGAGCGCTTCCGCCTGCATCAAGCTGTGCCACACCTGCGGTCAGTTTCTGCATTGCACCAAGATTCTGCTCAACAACTGCTTTATTATCGGTGATGGTCTGCATCTGTTTCTTCATGGTCTCAAGCTGCGGCATCAGAGCTGCAACCGTCTTCTGCAGATCACTGTACTGGCTCTTGATGTCGCTCATCTTCTGCTGCATTGCTGCAAGACCGGAGAGATCCGGGCGCTCGATTTCGAAGTTCAGTTCCGGAAGGGTAATCTGCGGAGCTGTAACCGGAGTAACCGAAACGGTTCCGGCGGAAGCGGAAACGCTGACACTTCCGATCTGGTTTCTTGCTTTACTTAAGGAATCGGCAAGCTCTGTATTTCCAGCGCTCTTAGCTGCGGAAATCTGTGCATCCAGTGTAGCTGCTGCTGCAGAGAGCTGATCATTTGCCTGTTTTGCTGCATCGGCGGATGCCTGGCTTGCTGCTGTATCAGCTGCGCTCTGTGCTGCTGCTGTTGCTTCCTGGTTCAGCTGTGCTGCTGCTCCGTCTGCCCATGCCTGAACCTGTGCTGCCATCTGGGTTCCCATCTGCGTTGCCTGATTCGTGATCTGTGCCTCCAGACCGCTTAAGTAGCTCTCAAGTCCTTTGGACAGCGTATCCATCTGGCTCATCAGCTCGCTGCCGTTTGTCATCATGCTGTTGACAGATCCTGCGATTGTGGTGTTCAGAACCTCGGAGAGTGCCTCGGTCTCGGAGATCAGGGTAGAACCGGTGCTGGTCATACCGTCTACCATCGTCAGAAGGCTCTGTACATCGGTGCTCTGCAGCTGCTCGTTCAAACTGGTCAGTCCTTCGGAGAGTTGTTTTGCTCCTGCAAAAATATCATTCTCATCTTTTCCGTCGAGTGCTGCGTTCAGTGTTGCGATTGCACTGTTTACCTCGGTCAGGCCGTCTGCCAGAGGCTGAAGCTGCTCAGCGCCTGCTGCAAGCTGTTTCTCGCCTGCTACATAAGAAGCAACGCCGTCGGACAGCTGTGTTGTTCCGTCGGTGTACTGTTTTACGCCTGCAACGACTTTATTCACACCGTTTACATACTCGGTTACGCTTCCAGTCAGCACACCGTTCTTTCCAAGATACGTCTGGATTGCTTTATTCAGGGTATCAGCGCCCTCGGTGTAGGAGTTTACGCCGCTTGCCAGGGAAGAAGCTCCGCTGCTTAAGGTGGATGCTCCGTTGGACAGGGTAGCTGCTCCGCTGTTTAAGGTAGAAGCTCCGCTGTTCAGAGTAGAAGTTCCGTTTGCCAGAGTCGATGCTCCGCTTGCCAGTGTGCCGGCTCCGCTTGCCAGTGTGCCGGCTCCGCTGTTCAGCTCGTCAGCGCCGTCTTTTAACGTTCCGATACCGTCATCCAGCTCTTTGTAGCTGTCTTTTAAAGTATCCACACCATCGGAGAGTGCCTTGGAACCGTCAACCAGTTCCATTGCAGCATCCTCAAGATCACTCAGTGCATCCTTCAGGTCATCGTATCCGGTGATGTTGTCGGTATTGATGGTGTCGAGAACATCGTCAAGTGCAACGGTGAAGGTAGAATCCAGAGAGAAGTTCTCCACATCTGCAGTGATCTCCAGGCTTTCCGGCAGTTCGAAATCGCTGTCACCGGATACCAGATCTTCAAGGGAATCGGAATTTAATCCCAGGCTTTCCTGCAGGCCAGGCATACCAAATCCGATTACGATGTTTCTGCTTCCATCGGAAATGACTTTACCATTGTCGATCTTGACATTGGAGAAAGTATCCTGCGGAAGAATCATTCCGGTCATCAGGACGAATGGGGTGTACATCGTCTCTTTCTTGCCATTGATGTCAACCGTTGTCTTTGTGTTGTTTGTATAGTCAACTTTGATTTTCAGTTTTCCGCTCTTTCCGGCCAGGTCATCCGGTTTGATTTCCTTGCCGTCCAGATAATAGGTGAACTTCACGGAAACCGGAGGCTCTTTTGTGGTTGTTCCCTGATAATAGATATCCTCGCCGTCTGTCTGCCAGGTCAGCTTGTTTCCGCTCTGGGTGAACTTCTCGTCGCCCTTTACGTTTTTGATGTCCTTCAGTTCACTCTCATCTTTCAGGTTCTTTTCCGTTCCTGCGTTCTTCAGCCAGTTGGATACGGTGATCTGATCTTCCGATCCGTCTGCATTTGCATTTACATATACGGTTTCTTCTTTGGAAACCGCTGCGTCCTCTCCTGTCGCTGCATAAACCGGAGCAGCTCCCATAACAGCAGCCATACCAACAGCAAGACCAGACATCATCTGTTTTCTCAGTTTTCTGTTTCTATTCATTGTGATAAACTTCCTTTCTGTGGTTTTTATAATGGTTTTTTATGATGAAATCCAGGATCATAAGAGAAGTAAAACCCGCTCGGAGTAAGATACTGCGGGATACTGTTTCCCTCAGATCGAGGATGTTTTTCCTATGCCTTTCAATCATCTAATGTTATAACGCAAAAATGACTCTTAGTCAACATTAAATACTGCACAAAATTGACGATCGGTCATTTTTTTCTTCGTGCATAGTCACAAAAATGAGAAAATTAGTCATTTTCCCTTTGACAGTTTCCATGTATTCTAACTATAATTGTAGTTAAGTAAATGACACATGATGTGATATTTTTCAGGAAAGGAGACTCTCTGTGGGAAAAATTGACAACAACAAACAAATGAAACGTGAGTCCCTTCTGGACTCTGCTTTCTCACTTTTTATCAACAACGGCTTTAGTAAAACATCCATTTCGGATATCGTGAATAACGCCGGCGTTGCAAAAGGTACCTTCTATCTTTATTTCAAAGATAAGTACGATATTCGGAATCATCTGATTGCACATAAGGCGAGTCAGGTATTTCAGGCCGCCTACTCAGATCTGCTGCGCCACCCGGATATCCATGATTTTGAAGAGCAGGTGCTTTTTATCACCGACAATATCCTCGACCAGTTTGCCGCCAACCACAGCCTCGTGACGCTTATTTCCAAGCATCTGAGCTGGGGATTCTTCAAAAATTCTCTTACCTTTGCTCCGTTTGCCGACACGCCGGCCATCTACACTATCTATGAATCTCTGCTCTCTCATGCAGCATATACGTATCGTTCACCGGAGCTGATGTTCTATATGATTCTGGAGCTTGTAAGCGGTACAAGCTACAACGCTATCCTGTACCAGCAGCCGGTTCCGCTTGAAGAACTAAAACCGGAGCTTTACGCTGCCATCTGTGGCATTTTCAAACAGTTCCGGATCCGTAAGAAACGAAAAAACGCGGAAAATGCAGGCGCGGATCCCGCCTCACTGTTCTCGTAGAAAAGAAAGAATCCTGCTACGGCAGGATTCTCCGCCTGCGGCGGGTCACTTTGGCGACATAATTCCACTCCGCCGCAGTGCGATCCTGCCCGGAGGGCTTTTTTAATTTTTTACAGGAAAATTCAACGAAGTTTCCTGTAAATCAAAAAATACTTTCGCGGAATCTTTTCAAAAGAAACCACGAAAGTATTTTTATTTTCCTCTTTGCTTATACCTGCTGTTCCAGATATTCACCAATCCGCTGTTCCATCACAGGCACCAGCCACTCGGCATAGCCGGCCTTCATCGGATGAATCGGATCCTGAAGATACAGTTTTCGTTTTTCCGGGGAAACACGGTTGATTTGTTCGTCATTCCAGAAATCGATCACACCGATCTGCCATTTTTCCTGAATTTTCAGAAGCGCCTCTACCATCTTCGCGTACGGCTTGGAATCATACTGTGGATTCGTATAGAACATCACCGGGCAATGCCACGTTTCTTTTGCATATGCAATGATATACTCAATCGCGCCGCAGACAGTTTCGACATCGAAGCTCTCCAGATCGCGGGATTCCGAAATTTCACCGAGCGGGCTGTTGCGTGTTGCATCGTTAGTGGACAGCTGGCAGATAAAAAGATCCACCTGTTGCTTTGGATCAAGCCTGTCGCGCATACGCTCGATGTAGGAATCCTCACCATTATCAATCAGCGTGGTTCCGTTGACCGCTTCTTTGATGCAGGTACAGCTGTCTTTCTTCGCTATGTACTCCGCAAACGAATTGTTGTGGGCAGCAAAGCCCTTCGTCACGGAGGATCCCAAAAATACAACTGTTTTTCCTTTTAACGGACTTGTTTTTTTAAACGGAATACGGGAAACATCGTATCGGACGGAATTTCCCTTTTTAAAATAACCTGTTTTCTTATTCATGCTATATATGCCGCCGACAGCTAAGGCTGCGCCTCCCGCGGCCAGGATTCCGGCTATTATTTTTGCATCCATCGCAAAACCTCCATTATCTGATTCAATACCACTTCACAGATCCTGTCGGATCTTTTTTTCGAATACCCCTATCTTACATCATTTTTCTGAAAATGCAAGTAAACTTTGTTGTCGATTTTGTTCCGATTTTGTTAACAAAATACGGATTTTCTGTGTTCTGGTCGAATTCTGATCGATTCCGGCGATTTTTTTATTCTCTTTCCCTCAAAAACCATTGACTTTCAAGTGCACTTAAATGATATATTAAAAGCAACGTAATTACTATTCTTTCTGTACTTCCAGAGTCCTTCCACGCCTGCTTTACGAAAACCTCTGCGAATACAGAAGCATTGCAAAGGAGAAAATTCTACTATGAAAGAAACAATTTTAGGCAATCACCTGCGAAAAGTTCCTTCCATTGCAGTCGGATGCATGCGGCTTTCCGAAAAATCGAAGGACGAGATGAATCATTTTATCCACTCCGCTCTGGAGCAGGGCGCATATTTCTTTGATCACGCGGATATCTACGGCGGCGGCATGAGCGAGACTGTGTTCGGTGAGGCATTTTCCGGCGATCCGTCCCTGAAACGGGAGGATATTTTTCTCCAGTCCAAATGCGGCATCCGCCAGGGCTGCTATGATCTGTCGAAAGACCACATCCTGGAATCTGTCGATGGTATTTTAAAACGTCTGCAGACGGATTACCTCGATCTTTTGCTGCTCCACCGGCCGGATGCGCTCGTAGAACCAGAAGATGTAGCTGCCGCCTTTGATGTTCTGTTTGAGAGCGGAAAGGTCCGCCATTTCGGTGTTTCCAACCACAAGCCGATGCAGATTGCACTGCTGCAGAAATATGTCCGCCAGCACTCGTTGCCAATCAGGTACAGTTCAGCATTCCGGTTTCCAACCTTGTTGCAAATGGCATGGAAGTGAACATGGAAACACCGGGTTCGGTTGACCACGATGGCAGTCTGCTCGATTACTGCCGTCTGCACGATATTACCCTGCAGGCATGGTCTCCGTTCCAGATGCCATCATGGAAAGGATGTTTTCTTGGAAGCGACGAGTACCCGGAACTGAACCGGAAAATCCGTGCACTGGCCGAAAAATACAGCGTCAGTGATACCACGATTGCGGCAGCGTGGATTCTGCGCCACCCGGCAAATATGCAGCTTGTCACAGGTACGGCAAGCGAAAACCGCCTGAAAGAGATTATCGCGGCATGTGCTATTACGCTGACGCGGGAAGAATGGTATGAGCTGTATCTGGCGGCAGGCCATCCGCTTCCGTAAGTTTTTCTGTCCGCCTGCCCATATGCGGAACAAGGCTAAAATCCCCTTTTCGGATCCGTGATTGATTTATAACATCGGAAAAGCATTCCTTTGGATCTTATCGATCTTCTGGAATGCTTTTCCCTTTTCCTTTTCTTTTTTCATGCAGCTATCTGCAATCCGCATTGGCTGCCTGCCCATAACCAAATAACTGCTCCGCAGTTTATCAGAAGAAGCTTGCATTCCTCCTGATACAGGCAAGTCCCCAACCACTGCTTATTACTTTTCGTACTCGAAGCAGGTGACTTACTTGATTCGGTTAAATCAGATCTCTCCCACCAGATATCCCTGTTTTCCGTTGCGAAGGAAAACAGGCAGTGTTTCGATCGGCGCCTCAATTTCATAGGCTTTTCCGCCCTCATAAACATCACCGGTATTTGCCAGCGTCCAGGACGCACCGGCCGGCAGATAAACGGTACGGCTCGTTGCTTTTGGCCGGACAATCGGTGCTACAAGGATGTCGGAGCCGAACATGTAAGCATCGGAGATGTCCCAGCATGCTGCATCCTCCGGGAACTCATAGAACATCGTTCTCATGACCGGTGTTCCTTTTTCGTGTGCTTCTGCCATCAGGCTTCTCGTGTAATCGCGCATTTTTTCGCGGACACCGATGAA
Source organism: Blautia sp. AM47-4 (assembly GCF_003479865.1). Taxonomy (NCBI): domain Bacteria; kingdom Bacillati; phylum Bacillota; class Clostridia; order Lachnospirales; family Lachnospiraceae; genus Blautia; species Blautia sp. AM47-4. Next base: position 21,262 of record NZ_QUHY01000021.1, on the reverse strand, counting down.
TTTTGTCAGGATTTCATAATTTTTCTCTCCGAAGCTCCATACCTCGTTGTCAGCTCCGGTTCCCTCACGCACTTCGCCAGCCTTGTTGATGATCTCTTCTCTCGGTCCCCGGTTTCCGTGAATACGCATAACCGGGCAGAAGGTACCAAACTGGAACCAACGCACAAGCAGCTCCTGGAAGTCCGGATCTTCGGTCACACCGCCGTGGAATCCGCCGATATCGGTTGTCCACCACGGAATGCCGCAAAGTCCCATATGAAGGCCTGCGCAGATCTGTTTGCGGAAGTCCTCGTAGGTTGAGAAAATATCGCCGGACCACACAAGGGCTCCGTATTTCTGGCTTCCGAGCCATGCGCAGCGGACGAGGTTGACGATATCCTCCTGGCCGCTCTCTTTCTGGCCCTCGTAGAACATACGGGAATACTCTCTTGGATAAATATTTCCGATCTCTTCCACCGGCCTGCGGCGTAGCGGTAGCACTCGTACTCATAGGTTGAAAACTCCGGTTCAGCCTCATCGAGCCAGAAGGTGCGGATGCCGAGATCTGCATAATTTTTCTTTACTTTCTCCCAGACATACTTTCTTGTTCTCGGATTTGTTGCATCCAGGAAGACATTATTTCCATGGAACAGCATCTGTACATCAACACCTGCATTGCTCTTCACGAGGAGTCCCTGCTGTTTCATTTCTTCGTAATTCTCGCTTCTCCAGTCGATCTGCGGCCAGATGGAAACCATCGTCTCGATGCCCATCTCATGCAGCTCGTCGATCATTGCTTTCGGATCCGGGAAATATTCTTCATCAAAACGATAATCACCGCATCTTGGCCAGTGATAGTAGTCGATGACAAAGACATCCAGCGGAATGCCGCGTTTTTTGTACTCGCGTGCCACATTCAGTACCTGCTCCTGATTATAGTAGCGCAGTTTGCACTGCCAGAAGCCAAGGCCGTACTCCGGCATCATCGGAACTTTGCCAATGGCATCTGCAAAGTGCTCTTCAATTTCCGCCGGGGTATCGCCTGCGGTTACCCAGTAGTCGAGCTGCTTTGTGGTGCGTGCCAGCCATTCCGTTGTGTTCGTTCCGAAATGAACCTCACCGACCGCTGCATTGTGCCACAGGAAGCCGTAGCCAAGGCTCGATACATAAAACGGAATGCTCGCCTGCGAATTACGGTGCGCCAGTTCCAGGTTGCATCCCTTCAGGTTCATTCTCTCCTGCTGATACTGCCCCATACCATAAATCTTCTCATCCGGGTTGGAATCGAAGGATACTTTCAGCTGATAAGCGCCGCCCTTTAATGCACGGTAATCGTGTGCGCGCAGGCAGAGCGCTCCGCCGTTTGCGATCTCGGAGAGCAGCACCTCACCCTTCTGATTCAGGAACGTAATCCGAAGCTTCTGTCCCCACGGCTGAAGCTCGAGAACCGCCTGGATTTTACCGTTTTTGATCGTCGCTTTCAGTTCATCCACCAGCTCAATTTCCGCTTCCACCGGTTCCGGATCAAGCAGTGCAATGCTTCCCTCTTCTATCTCCGAAAGAAGCGTACCTCTCACCCGAAGACTGTCCTTCTGCCACGGCTCCACCCGGACCGTCTCCCCATCCTGCCGGAAAATCAGCGCATTTCCCTGTTTCTCAAAATACTGCATAAAAACCTCCCTTTCCAGAACCCGCCGTTCCAAACGCATGCATGGGCTCTGCTCTTTTCGTTTACTTTCTGCTTAGCATTATACTAACATTTCCGGCAGAATACTTGATCTTAATTTTCATGTTCTAACACTATTTTGATCTTTTTCAATTATTTCCCATTGAAATAAAGCTCTTTCTTAAGGAATCGGAATTCGCCTTTCCCCTGCGTCCGTTTTTCAACGCAAAGAACCCCCGGAGCCATTACAGCCCCGGGGGTTCTCATTCTTTCATTTATTATGCAAGCTTCAAAGTATTAACCTTAACTCCAGGTCCCATAGTAGGAGCCAGAGTAACGCTCTTCAGGTACTGTCCCTTCAGAGTAGCCGGTTTTGCTTTGTTGATTGCACCGATCAGCGTCTGGAAGTTGTCGCTTAACTGCTCCTCAGTAAAAGAAGCTTTTCCGATTGGCACGTGGATAATGTTTGTTTTGTCAAGACGATACTCAATCTTACCTGCTTTGATCTCTTTAACGGCTTTGGTAACATCCATAGTTACGGTACCAGCCTTCGGGTTTGGCATTAAACCTTTCGGTCCAAGTACACGGCCCAGACGACCAACAACACCCATCATATCCGGTGTAGCAACAACAACATCATAATCAAACCAGCCATCGTTCTGGATTCTCGGGATCAGCTCCTCAGCTCCAACGAACTCTGCACCTGCTGCAACAGCCTCATCAGCTTTTGCGCCTTTAGCGAAAACAAGTACACGAACCTGTTTTCCGGTACCGTGCGGCAGAACAACTGCTCCACGGATCTGCTGGTCTGCGTGACGTCCGTCACAACCAGTTTTGATGTGAACTTCGATTGTCTCGTCAAATTTAGCAGTAGCTAATTTCTTAACTGTGGAAATAGCATCTGCCGGATCGTACTGAATGCTACGATCAACTGCTTTTGCAGCCTCTAAATATTTCTTACCATGTTTCATTGTCTAATAACCTCCTGGTGGTAGTTGCGGGAATCTCCCTCCCACGTCAATACGAGAAGATGTAAACTCTTCTTCTAAATTAGTCCTCTACAACGATACCCATACTTCTTGCGGTACCTGCGATCATGCTCATAGCTGCCTCAACAGTTGCTGCATTCAGGTCTGGCATCTTCATCTCTGCGATCTCACGAACTTTGTCCTTAGAGATAGTAGCAACTTTCGTTTTGTTCGGAACGCCGGAACCAGATTTCAGGTTGCAGGCTTTCTTAAGCAGAACTGCTGCCGGAGGAGTTTTGGTTATGAAGCTGAAACTTCTGTCTGCATATACAGTGATAACTACAGGGATGATCAGGTCTCCCTTATCTGCTGTTCTTGCGTTGAACTCTTTGGTAAACTGTACGATGTTTACTCCGTGCTGTCCAAGTGCAGGTCCAACCGGTGGTGCTGGTGTTGCTTTACCAGCAGGAATCTGTAATTTAATATATCCTGTAACTTTCTTTGCCATTTTACGGCACCTCCTAAATAAATGTGGTAATTGCGGGAATTTCCCTCCCACGAAACGCCCCTGGGGCATTTCTTACATCTTCTTGACTTCTGCGAAACTTATTTCTACCGGCGTTTCGCGGCCGAACAGCTCAACATTGATGGTAACCATCTGTTTTGTATCGTTGATACTCTGAATCAGTCCGGTTGTATCCTTCCATGCGCCGCCTGTTACAACGACTGCATCGCCGACTTCAAGGTCAAGCTCAACCTTTTCCTCACCACCGGTGATTCCAAGGTTCACCATTTCCTCATCCGTAAGCGGTACCGGCTTGGATCCCGGTCCTACGAAGCCCGTAACACCTCTGGTATTGCGGACAACATACCAGGTATCGTCGTTCATGATCATGTTGATCAGAACGTAGCCCGGAAACAATTTCCGGAGTACCTGTTTCTTGGTTCCGTTCTTGACTTCAACAACTTCTTCCATAGGAACACGTACTTCCAAAATCTGATCCTCAAGATGACGGTTCTCAATTGTTTTCTCAATATTGGCTTTTACTTTGTTTTCATAGCCCGAATAGGTGTGGACTACATACCAGTTTACTTCTGACATTCTGACACCTTTATCCTTATTTGATCAATAAATTGACGAACTCGATTACAGCGCTGTCAACCAGGGTGATTAACCCGCAGGTTACTGCAGAGATCGCTACGACTGCAACGGTCTGCTTGCCCAGCGTTTTGTTGTCAACCCAGATGATTTTTCTGAACTCTGCTTTCAAGCCCTTGAACCAGCTCTTTTTGGATGCTTTTTTTTCAGTTTCTGCCATTGGATCACCTCTTACCAAAGATTATTTGGTTTCTTTGTGCATTGTGTGCTTTTTGCAGAATCTGCAGTACTTCTTTGTCTCCATTCTCTCAGGATGGTTCTTTTTCTCTTTTGTCATGTTGTAATTACGCTGTTTGCATTCAGTACATGCCAATGTGATTTTTACGCGCACGACTTCCACCTCCACTGTGTATTTGCGTTATCGCTTGTGATCCTTGCGGATCAGCGGCGGTCTCTTCATTTCTGCCCTGTTTTTGCTGCTCGTACTTCAGCAATTTCAGGCATAAAAAAAAGACCTTCTTCCATGTCGCTGGTTTATTGTAGCACAGGAACTGCCTGTTGTCAACAAAATTCACCAAAGTACGCTGAGATTTTTTATCAGGATCGTATCGTTCACCGGTGTCCGGCGAACTGTAACACCCTGTTTGTTCGAGACGATTCCGGACAGGAAATGATTCTGCGCGCAATTTTTCCTGCGCGCAGAACCATTCTCCTATTCTTTCCCTGAAAAAGCCTTACGCATCCGATCTGGAATACGCGTTTTTCATCTGGTTGCTGAGTTCAAAGAGTACCTTGTGCAGTGTTGCACCCGTCTCTTTTTTCAGCATTTCAGCGATTTTGTTGTTTGCTTCTTCTCTCAATTGTGTCTGTTTTGTTTCGTCTGTCTCCCCTGCAAGCAGCGCATCGTATTGGTGGATCAGTGCATGGCCTTTTGCCATCACCTTTTCCTGATACCGCTCAATGTGAAAGATAGAAGACTTATAGGATGCATCTGCCATTGCTGCCACCATGCGGCTTGCCCAGTAGAAGTTATCTGTGGAAACCTCTCCCGTTGTGTTGGAAAGATACTCCGGTGTTGTCGTCACATCGGTGTAGAACGGAACCAGCACATTGAATGCATTTGACGCAAATGCAATCCACTGCAGAATGCCGTTGTCTCCTTTGTGATCCGGGCGCATCTGGATGACAGAAAGGAAATCGGTCCGGTTGACACCGATGGAGCGGTATGCCCCTTTCCACGATTTATCGCCGTATGCGGCATACGGGTCGTACGGTGTTCCCTGATAGTGGGAGGACAGTACGTATTTCACATCCTCTACGGTGATCTTCTTCTCCGGAACCATCATCCACGGAATATCGTCAGATACCGGTGTGTAATCGGCATCCGGTCCGTCCCATTTTTTTGTGTGCGGGTTCAGATAGCGCTCCATGAACCAGGCACGCGGTGTATTGTAAACGTGATCGGAATCATCGTGGCTTCCGAAAGCATCGCGCGGATTAAAATTTCCATCCATAGAAAGATCCAGATGATATGTTTCAATAAATTCTTTCAAGTCTGCTGAGCACATATATTCCTTCTGTTCGCCGAGTGCATCCTCCAGATCAAAATGGTCGATGCCAAGCTGGTTCGGCATGGCCACATAATGGTCATCCGGCACTTTCACTGCCATCCAGTGATGGCCGCCGATCGTCTCCAGCCACCAGATCTCATCGTGGTCCTGAAATGCAATGCCGTTCATCTCGTATGTACCATACTGCTCCAGCAGACTGCCCAGTCTTTTGACACCCTCTCTGGCGCTTTTAATATAAGGAAGAACAATATAAACAAGGTCCTCCTCGCCGATTCCGCCCGGAACCTCTTCTTTTCCGTCTTCCGCCGGCTGATAAACAACAAGCGGATCCGCACCCAGCACACGCGGATTCGATGTGATTGTCTCGGTCGCAGTCATACCGACCTGCGCTGCATTCACGCCACTTGCCGCCCAGACACCCTCGCCTTTTTCTGCGTTTGGCACTGCAGTGTACCGCATCGGATTGTCCGGAAGCTCAATGGTCAGATGAGAAATCTCGGTTTTATAGGTTCTCGGCTGCTCCTCCGGGTGAATCACTACAAATTTTTTCGATGTATAATGGCCTGCACCGGAATCGTCGTTTCGCGCGATCATGGTGGAACCGTCATACGATGCTTTCTTTCCAACTAAAATGGTTGTACAAGGCATAGCTATAGCCCTCCTTTTGCTGTCTTATGCTTCCGATTATGACATCTTCAGCTGCGATTTGCAAGCACCATGTTATCTGTCGTTTTCTTCCTTTTTCACAAAATAAACCGTATCAATTCCTTCTCCCCTGTCATCCTTCAGCCGCCGGACAAGACGATATCCCAGCTTGTCCAGGATATGCTCCTGGGCCCCGTTCGTGGACCAGGTACGGAGAGTAATCCGGCTTCCCGGAAATTTTGCTGCGATGTCCTTTTCTGCTTCTGCATACATTACCTCCGAAATTCCCTGTCCGCGGTAATCCGGCCAGACGCAGAGGGTGGTCAGATAGCAGGAATCCGGATATGCTTCCAGATTCTCACAGTTAAAATGATCCTTCCAGGTCATAAAGGCCCGCACGACTCCCTCTTCCTTCCACAGCACCACATGCTGACTGCAGATATTCTCCAGATATTCTGCAATTCCATCCGTCTTTTCTTCTGTCTCGGCCCAGTTCGTCTGGGATGTACTGTTGCGGTGGGAAAGCGGCGGAACGAAATCCTGATCGCACAGCTCCAGCAGCTGCCGGATTTCCTCTTTCTCTTTTCGATCCTCTATCCCGTTCCTTACAACGACTCTGCTCTCGCAGCACATCCACGGAAGCCGGCATACGAGTGCTACGGCTGCACACATGCCATCTTCTACGCTGGCGGCATCGAGCCATTCTTCTCTGGTATGCGCTCCCCCGCCCCGGCAGAAACCGACGCAGATAGCAGGAATATGCCGCGACAATGGGATATTACAGTCTGTGGATGCTTCAGAGCATACCGGTTCTTCCCCATCGGCTGCCTTCAGCGTTTTCTGTGCGCACCGCGTCATACGTGCCATCTGGACAGGATCGGTTTCTCTTGCGCACGGCCGCTTTCCGACGAGCTCACAGGAATACTGTACCTCCTCACTCTGGCGTGCTGCTATGGTCTCCTCCAGATATGTTTCGCAGGCTTCCAGGCTCCTGTAATCCTCCGAACGGAATTCAAACAGCATGGAGGCATCCTGCGCAATCGTATTAACAGAGGTTCCTCCCTCTATTTTTCCCACATTGTATGTTGTATGAGATGCTGCATCCGTCTGAAAACGGTAAAGCTCTCCGATCAGGCCCGCAAGCTCTGCAATAGCATTTTTTCTTCCGAAATTCAGGAAGGAATGACCGCCCTTTGTTTTTGCCGAAATCCGATACCGGACAGACCCGATGCAGATGGGATACATTTTATCCCGATACAGATCAAAGGCTGCCATTCCGCACAGATTTTTTTCATAATGGTCGACAAGCGCGCGAACTCCGCACAGATTGCCAAGCCCTTCTTCTCCCAGATCCGCTGCAAAAATCAGACCGCATGGAAGCTCCGGCTCTGTCTCATGAACGTATTTTGCCGCCATCAGAAGCATCACAACATTCACGGTATCGTCCGTGATACCGGGACAACGCCAGATCATTCCGTCTTCTTTGATCTCCAGCGGCTCCTCCAGCGAAAACACAGTGTCCAGATGCGCCGTATACAGAACCTTCTTTTCCTGTTCCGGCCGATACTCCCAGATTACATTTCCAAGCTCATCCGTATGAACCGACTCCATGCCCTGCTGTTTCATCCATTCCATGCAATATGCGATTCTCTGATCCTCTTTTCCCGTTTCCGTCGGGGTCAGTGTCAGCTCCCGCAGCGTCTGCAGCGCAAGTTCTTTGTTGTTCCGGCAAAAGTTTCGGTATTCCTCTTCTATTTCCCATTTTTTACGCATGAAGTACAATCCTTCCTTCTTTGTATTCCCATTCTGTTCCATATCTCTTGCTCACGCGGGTGAGATATTCTGCAATTTTTTCTGCTGTTTTTTCGTCTGCCACGTACGGAATATTTTTTTCTGCGTTTTCCCTGTCCATACCAAGCTCGACCGGCAGAAGCTCCAGATGTGTGCATTTTCCCTGACAGATCTCGAAATACGGCAGCACACTCCGATAGACCTCCGGAATTTCATAGAGGGAATGTGAGGACTGCTCCTGCCGCCTGGCGATTCCGATGGATGCTGCCGTGTGAATATTCAGACCATATTTTTCCATGTAGTCCGCAGGCAGAAGGCGTACATACTGATTTTCAAAAATAAAATTTCCGAGGCAGTAGAAAATCGGACAGTCATGATACAGTTCGATTCCCTTCAGCTGATGCGTTCCGCCCCCGATCACCGCGCTGGCTCCCGCATCGATACAGGCGTGTGCAAATTCCTCCAGAAAATAATCCGCTTCCTCGTCGTTGTCCTTACGGATTTCATGTGAATGTACCATAACCAGGACTGCCTCACATGTCATCTTCGCTTCCCGGATTGCATCGACGGTGCGTTTCACATCGATCGGATTCGGGCTGGAGCTTCTTCCCTCTGTTCCGTCCTTGCTGATTTCAAACATTTTCCCGCCAAATTCCATGGCACCCTCGGGAAGCGGAGCTATAAATCCCTCCTGCCGGTGCAGATCCCGCAGTCCGTTGATTCCGGTCACCTCTGCAATCTTTGCAAGATCCTGCGCATGTTTCTCCGTAATGGTATATTTTTCCGAAAAGCGCAGCGGATTTAAGCCCGGCCTGCCAGGCTGCCGTTCCGTCTGGCTTCCCGCCCTGGCTGCATTTTCAAAGGTAGAACAGATATCAATCACCGCAATCTGTCCCGCTGTTGTGTCCAGAATGGCAGGACGCGATGCTTCGTAAAGATTTTTGCCTGCTCCGGCATATGCCACATCCTTTTTTTTCAGTTCGCTGATCGTAGATGCAAGTCCTTCGTAGGAATAATCCATCGTATGATTATTCGAAATCCCAAGAAAATTAAAACCGTAACGCAGGGTATCTTCCAGACACTTCGCATCTGCAGTCAGCCATGTTCCGCCGGAATACGCCGATGCGTAACAGCTGCCGTCCGATATCGTCGTTTCCAGATTCGCCATCCGAACCTCTCCCTGCATCAGAAATTCGCGAATCGGCAAAACATCCTGATATCCCGGCAGAAGCCGTTTCATAATCAGAATATCACCCGCCGCCGATACTCTTATTGTTCTGTTCATTCTTTTTTTGCCTCCCGAACGATTCCTGCTCTCTGCTTTTAGAATCGCATCTTTATCCATTCTTATTTTTTCGTAACGGTTCAAAGGTCCCATCCCGGTTTTTCTTTCCTTTTACATGGTTCCAAATCGTTACTTTTTCTCTCTGTATCTGCTGCTTCTTTCTACCAGATCCGCAAAAAGGCGGTTCATCTCCGGCGCTGAGTGGATCAGCCCTTCCGGATGCCACTGTACGGCCACAATCTGTCCGTTGCGGCTTTCTATCGCCTCGATGGTTCCATCCGGCGCCGTTGCTGAAACCACGATGTCCTCTCCCGGCGTACGCACTGCCTGATGATGCATGGAGTTTACCGCATGGGTTCCCGCCCCAAGGATTTCTGCCAGATGGGTTCCCTCTTTAATTTCTACATGGTGATGCAGATACGACCGCTCCAGGGACTGCAGATGCAGAATTGTAGTTTCCTTCTGTGTATAGATATCCTGGTACAGATCACCGCCGCACAGGACATTTAAAAACTGAATTCCTTTGCAGATGCCAAGCATAGGCATTCCCATCTCTTTTGCTGCCCGTCCAAGTGCAAACCATGCCTCGTCGATCTCCGGGCGGATGGTCTGGATCTGCGGTTTTGGCTCTTCCCCATAATACCACGGATTTAAGTCCTCTCCGCCGGGAACCAGAATTCCGTCGCACACAGCAAGTATGCCTTCCGGATCCGCTTTCATGGCAACTGCCGGAATTGCCATAGGAATTCCGCCGTTATTCAGAACTGATTCGATATAATCGCTGTTGACATACATTCTCTCCGCACTTGAAAAAAGTCCCGGCTGTGTTTTATACGTATTTCCCAAGATTCCAATGATCGGTTTTCTCACTTGTAAACTCTCCTTTTTTACCAGATATGCCGAAAACGGCTTCACCTTTCCTGTGAACCCGCTTCCGGCATGCTTTTTCTTTCGTTATTGAATATTTTACAGTACATCCTGATGGCAGATATGACGGATCTTTTCCTCATCTAAAGCACGAATGACATTGGCTGCCATTGCGCTTGCTGCCTCCAGGTCTTCTTTTGCGCAGAAATTGTAATGGCTGTGCGCATAGCGGGATGGAACACCAAGCACCAGACACGGAACTGCTTTTCCTGTCACGCTGATTTTTGCTGCGTTTGTACTTCCGCCTCTTCTTACACTCTCCTGGTATTTGATTCCGCATTTTGCTGCCACTTCCTCGGCCAGTGAAATAAACTGCGTATTGGAAATATAGCTGTTGTCCAGGATACGAATCTGAACACCCTTCTTCATGCAGCCCTGTGCCTGTCCTGCGCTGATGAAAAAGTCATCGGAAGGAGATCCTTCAAATACAATGGCAAGATCCGGTTTTACAATCTGGCTCGTTACCACAGCACCGCGAGTTCCGACCTCCTCCTGCGCCGCAAAGGCGCCGACAACATTAACTGCAAGAGAAGCCTGCTCCTTTTCCAGCTGTTTCATCGTATCTACGATGCACGCGCAGCCGGCACGGTTGTCAAATGCTTTTCCGAAGCAGATTTCATGCTCTGCATCGTATTCAAAGGTTACATCCGGCATCATCGGATCACCGATATGGATTCCGAAAACGTTTTCAACCTCCTCGCGGCTGGTTGCTCCGACATCCACATACATTTTTTCAATTTCCAGAGTCTGGCTGTTGCGTTCTGCTGTTGTCATGAAATGAACCGGTTTCGCACAGATAATACCATGTACCATCTTTCCGGATCTGGTGCGGATCCATACCGCATGTGCCGGAAGACTGGTCAGATGGAAGCCGCCAAGCATGATAATGCCGAGGCATCCGTTGTCCTGGATATTCTGTACCATGAAACCGCATGCGTCCAGATGGGCATCCAGCTGGATGACCGGACGGGAATCCTGCTTTGTTCCCGGCATCCGCACATACAGGTTATTCATTGCGTCATTTTCTACATCAAATTCTTTGCAGTAATCTGCAATGGTACGGATGACATCCTCCTCAAATCCACTTGGTCCAAATGCATCGGAAAGCTTTCCAAACATTTCTATATCCATTGTTTTATCCTCTTTTCTTTGGTTTTCTGTCAGATTTATATTCTTAATATACAACAAAGCAATGTGCTGTGACAATATCCATCCAGCGGTCTGTCTCCAGCTTATTTGTGAAGGTATCTACCTTCTGCATTCCCGGATAAAACGACATCGTGTACGCTTTTTTCCAGTCTTTGTAGGTTACCTCATACGTAAAGTGCTCAGGAAGGGCCACTTGGCACTCTTTTTTCTGTCCGGCAACTGCCTTTTTTACCCCTTCCCGGATTTCGGAGATCACTTTTCCTTTCGCTTTGCACCACGTTGCCGCACCGACACCATGCTTCGTTTCCACTGTCGTAATGCCCGGAATCAGTTCTTTGGCCTGACGGCAGATCTCTTCATCTCCGGAAAGGAACAGCACCGGTACGTGATGTGATGCTGCTGTATAGCTGTTCAGCATGCACTCACTCATCACTTTTCCATTCAGATGAATATACAGGCTGTTTCCTGTCGATGTGTGGCTGATCGAAAAATTGGGATCTCCTGCCGGTGCATGGTATCCAAGATACAGTACGCCGTCATAGCTGTCGTCGATACCATACATCATATTATACGGATGACCACTCTTTCCCCGGATCAGGGTGACATACTCCGGCATTTTCAGCGGGTCAATGTTGGATGCATCTCCGTGACCGTCCTTTACGACAATCTCATCCGCGCCCGCTTCATGTGCTGCTTCGCATGCCGCAACGACCTCTTCGGTCATCTCCTCTGCAAATCTCTGGCATACGCTTTCCTTCTTATGTGTTTCATCGGTCAGTGCCACTCCGGCACAGCCCTCGATATCTGCACTGATAAAAAGCTTCATTTCTGCTGTTCCCTTCTTTCTTTATCATAAAGATGACAATATACGTAATGTCCGTCATCCACTTCATACCGCTCCGGCGCCTGTGTTTTGCAGCATTCCATGCATTTTGGACATCTGGTATGGAATTTGCAGCCTGTCGGCGGCTTGTGGGCGGATGGGATGCTTCCCTCAAGCAGAATTCTTTCTCTTTTTGCCGTCGGATCCGGAACCGGAACTGCGGAAAGCAGTGCCTGCGTATACGGATGCATCGGATTGCTGTAAATTTTCTCTTTTTCTCCGACCTCCACGAAATTGCCGAGATACATAACGCCGACACGGTCACTGATGTATTCCACAACACTCAGGTCATGTGCAACAAAAATATAGGTCAGATCCAGATCATGCTTCAGTTCATTTAAAAGATTCAGAACCTGCGCCTGAATGGACACATCCAGTGCCGAAACCGGTTCGTCTGCGATGATCAGAGACGGTTCTACCGCAAGTGCGCGGGCAATTCCGATTCTCTGGCGCTGACCGCCGGAAAATTCATGAGGATAACGGTTTGCATGGTAGTCATCAAGTCCTACCCTGTGCAAAAGATCCAGCACTTTCTTTTCCAGATCCGCTTTATCCTGATACAGATGATGCACCAGCAGCGGCTCTGCAATGATGTCAAAAACGGACATTCGTGGATTCAGGGACGCATACGGATCCTGAAAAACCATCTGTACTTTTTTCCGGACGGAACGCATTCTCCGGTCATTGTACTCTGTAATATCTTCGCCATCCAGATACACATGGCCCGATGTCAGATTTTCCAGTTTGCAGACGCCTCTTCCCAGTGTGGATTTTCCGCAGCCGGACTCGCCTACAATTCCGAATACCTCTCCTTTTTTCACCTCAAAGGTAACTCCGTCTACCGCTTTGACGAATTCCTTTTTCCCAAATCCGCTTCCGGCAACCGGATAATAAATTTTCAAATCCTCTACTCTAAGTAATGTATCCGACATCCTAGTCACCTGCCTTCTCTACGTGATCTGTTTTGAGCTGTCCGCTTTCGCAGAGCCAGCATCTGCTGATATGGCCTTCCTCGATCTGGAAAAATCCCGGTTCTTCCTCGCGGCATTTTTCCGAAGCGTATGGACATCGCGGCTCAAATTTGCAGCCTTTCGGCATATATTTCGGGTTTGGAACGTTACCCGGAATCGACTTCAGTTCTTTTCCGGCGTCTCCCAGTCTCGGAATCGATCCCAGCAGTCCCTTCGTATACGGGTGGGACGGATTGGCGAAAATTGTTTTTACATCTCCGCGCTCTACCACGCGGCCGCAGTACATAACGGCAACATCATCGCAGACCTCTGCAACGACGCCAAGATCATGTGTAATAAACAGGATCGATGTACCTGTCTCTTTTTTCAGCTGATTCATCAGATCCAGTATCTGTGCCTGAATCGTTACATCCAGCGCAGTCGTCGGCTCATCCGCAATCAGGATTTCCGGCTTGCATACAAGTGCCATGGCAATCATGACCCTCTGTCTCTGGCCGCCGGAAAGCTGGAACGGATACTCCTTCATCATATGTTCCACACGCGGAACACCGGTTTTCCGGAGCATATCTTCCGCCTTTTTCAGTGCCTCTTTTTTTGATATTTTTTCGTGCTGCAGAACGCATTCTGCCACCTGGTCTCCAATCTTCATGACCGGGTTCAGACTGGTCATCGGTTCCTGGAAAATCATGGAAATTTTGCTTCCGCGCAGCTTTCTCTGCTGTTCCTTCGTCAGCTTTACAATGTCATCGCCATCCAGCAGGATTTCGCCATCAGCAATTTTTCCTTTCGTTCCGGCCAGTAATCCCATCACAGAGAGGGATGTCACGCTCTTTCCACTTCCCGACTCACCTACGATGCCAAGCGTTGCGCCGCGTCGAAGCTCCACATCGACACCATCTACTGCTTTGATCACACCGCCATCGGTATAGAAATACGTATGTAAATTTTTTATCTCAAGTACGTTATCAGTAGCCACTTCTGCTCCTCCTTATCAATCGGAAAGTTTCGGATCGAGTGCATCGCGAAGTCCGTCGCCTAACAGGTTAAAGCTCAGTACGGTAAGGAAAATCGCAAGACCCGGGAAAATCGTCACATACATTGCACTTGCCATATAGTTTCTTCCGTTGGAAAGAAGCAGTCCCCATTCCGGTGTCGGCGGCTGTGCTCCCATTCCCAGGAAGGAAAGGCTCGATGCCGTCAGAATGGAAGATCCAAATGACATGGAATACTGTACAATGATGTCCGGAATGGCTCCCGGCAGAATATGGTGAAACAGAATTCTCGCATCGGAAACACCGATGTTCCGTGCCGCCAGGACAAAAACGGAATTTTTCAGGGTCAGCGTTTTGCTTCGGACAAGCCGTGCGAAGGTCGGTGTAGAAAAGACAGCGACCGCAATCACAACGTTTGTCATGCCGCTTCCGAGGATTGCCACGATGGCGATTGCAAGAATCAGTCCCGGAAAAGCGAACAGGACATCGCAGATTCTCATAATAATAGAATCAATCCATCCGCCGTAATATCCGGCCAGAAGTCCGAGAATGGTACCACAGACTGCACCGACCGTAACAGCGCCGAATCCGACTGCAAGTGAAATCCGGGTTCCACAGACGATACGGGAAAACAGATCCCGTCCAAACTCATCCGTTCCAAACAGGTGCTTCATACTTGGTCCCTGCAGAATCGCATTATAATCATACTCATTGATTCCGTACGGCACAATTTTGCTTCCGAAAAACGCAAGGAAAATGAGAAAAATGATAAAACAAAGCGCAACTACTGCATTTTTCTGTTTTTTAAATTTTCGAACCATCTCAGAAAACGGAGTTTTAATTCTCTCCTGGTTCTCGGTCTGTACTTTTTTCTTTTCTTTCATTCCACTCATCTCCTACTGAAGTTTAATTTCCGGATTCAGAACCGCATAGAGGATATCGACAATCAGGTTGATGACGATAAACTGCAGCGAAAAGATCAGAATCAGGACTGGATTGCCGGATAATCTCTGTAATTGACCGATTCAATCAGAAGGGAGCCAAGGCCAGGATAGGCAAATACCGTTTCTGTGACAACAGAACCTCCCAGCAGAAAGCCGAACTGCAGACCCACAACCGTCACGACGGAAATCATGGAGTTGCGGAAAACATGCTTCCAGATCACAACCTTTTCTTTGATTCCTTTTGCTCTTGCTGTTCTGACGTAATCTTCTTTTAAAACCTCAATAATGGAGGATCTTGTAAATCGTGCGATCACGGCTGCAATTCCGACGCCGAGCGTGATCGACGGCATAATCAGACTTTTCAGGCTTGTTCCGCTTGTTGTCGGCAGAATTCGCAGTTTTACCGCAAACAGCATAATCAACAGAAAGCCGATCCAGAACGAGGGGAGCGAAATACCTGAGACCGCAATCGTCATTCCGGTATAATCCTGCCATTTTCCCCGGTGTGTTCCGGACCACACACCAAAGAGCACACCAACAACCGAGCTCCACAGCAATGTGACAAATGCCAGACGAACGGTATTTCCGAATCTTCCCGCAACCTCCTTTGTAACTGGCTGCTTTGTGCGAAGGGAGGTTCCGAGATTTCCTTTTAAAAGTCCTGTCACATAGGTAACATACTGTGTCGGAATGGATTTATTGAGGCCAAGCTCTTCTCTTACTGCCTCTACGTCATCCTGTGTTGCCTGCTCTCCTGCAACGAGTCTCGCCGGATCTCCCGGAATCAGGCGGACAAAGAAAAATACAAATGTAACAACAATAATCAGTGTGGGGATCGTACCCACAATACGCTTCAGTATATATTTTGGCATATTGTATCTCCTACTTTCATGCTTATCCTACAGGTACAATCCCACGGATCACTGCCTGCTTTCCTGTTTGTAAGAAACCGGCGCCCTCTTTTGATGGAAGGACGCCGGGGTCTTTTTCATATCCTTATTTCAGTCTGCCGTTATTCGGCTGCCATTCTGGCATTTCTCATGCCGATGCTTCCATCGCCTAACAGATATACTCCGGTAATGTTGTTGCTGGTTGCCCAGATGTTTTTATCGTTTGCGATGCAGAGCAGCGGGAGATCCTTCCATACGATATCCTGTACTTCTCCATAGATCTCACCACGTTTGTCTTCATCTGCAGTTGCAAGACCGTCTTTGAGAAGCTGATCTACTTTTTCATTCTCATAGTAGCTGATATTGTAGCTCATCGGCGGCTCAGACTCGGTTGCCAGCATCGGACGAAGTCCCCAGTCGGCATCACCGGTGGAAGTAGACCATCCGCTTAAGTAGCAGTCAACCTCGGCATCTGCTCCTGCGCAGTCAGCTCCCTGAACCTTTTCATTCAGAACGGCACTTTCCATTCCGTTCAATTCCAGATCAATACCAACCTCAGAAAGCTGCTGTTTGTAGAACTCTGCTTTTTTCTGATTTGCTGTCGTGTTGCTGTACATCAGTGTTGTGGTAAATCCATCCGGATATCCTGCTTCCTTTAACAGCTCTTTTGCTTTTTCCGGATCGTAGGAATACGGATCATTTCCTTTGTAGTGCTGTACTGCTTCTCCTACCATAGAAGTTGCCACAGAACCGTAACCGTTCATAACAACCTGGATATATGCCTCTTTGTTGATTGCATAAGCCATTGCCTCACGAACCTTAACATCGTTGAACGGTGCTTTCTGTGTATTCATGAAGAAGTACCATACGGTGATGCTGTCGCCCATTCCAACGGATACGTTGCTGTCACCTTTTAAGGTGTCAACGCTTTCGGTCGGTACAGACCACATAATCTGTGCGTCACCTGCCTGAACTGCAGATACACGGGTAGCACTTTCTGCAACCGGTCTGAATGTGATGCTCTTAAATCCTGCATCTGCATCTGCCAGAGCAGTTCCGCCGCAGACGTCTGCGTCATATCCCCACCAGTCTTTGTTCAGCTCTACCTTCATATGGTCACCGGCAACCCACTCAACAAATTTGTACTGGCCGGTTCCTACCGGTGCCTGTGCACAGGCATCTTCTCCTGCTTCAATCTGTTTCGGGCTCATGATCAGCGTAGCCGGATGTGCCAGGTTGCTGATGAAAGCACCGAATGACTGTGATAAATAAATTTTAACGGTATAATCATCTATCTTCTCTGCATGATCCAGAACATTGCAGAGGAATGTAGTACGTTTCAGTCCAAGGCTCTTGTCTGCCCATTTATTTACGTTTGCAATCAGGGCATCTGCATTCCACGGAGTTCCATCGGTAAAGCTTACGCCCTCACGAAGATGAATCGTATACTCGGTTGCTTCATCATTTGCTTCATAGCTGGTTGCCAGCATCGGAATGATCTGCATATTCTCATCGAATCCAAACAGACCGTCCATCATCATTCGCTGTACACCACCGGAAAGTGTATCGGAAGTATCCATCGGATCCATGGTGGTAAAGTCTACAGCTACCATTGCCGTAACATCAGAATCCTGGGATACCGACTCGCCTGCCGGGATCGTGATGGTATTCTCCGTATCTGCTTCCGAACCGGATGAGGTCGATGCAGCAGATGCTGTTGATGTGCTCTTACTTGTGTCAGAAGAGCCTGTCGATCCGCATGCTGTCAGTGCCAGTGCTGTTGCTGCTGCAACCAGAGCACGCATTACATGTCTTTTTTTCATTGTTGTCTCCTCCTTTTCTGCAAGTGTTGCTGTTTTCTTTGTTCTTTCTTTTCACAGATAACAGAACCATGATATAAAAAAGAGCAAAGATGCCTTACCTTTTTTTACAGCCCCTTTGCTTAATCGGTATTATAGATGTAATGCGTCACTATGTCAAAGCATTCTTCCTGATTTTTTCTTTTCTTTTTTGTCTTTTTGCATTTAGGTTGTTTATTTTCGTCAAAAATGATATAATTATCCTAATTTTTAACCCATTACCACTTTTTAGCAGGAAAAGAGGTCCCTTTATGAACAGAACACAAAAGCTTGGCAACGTATTGATCATTTCTTCCCGGAAACGAATGCTTTCCGAATTTCAGTCTTATCTTCACTCCGTGCTCGGTGAATATCTCACCTTCAATACCCTTTTAAGAGAGCAGGCCACAGACCCTTCTCTCTTCCGGGGATACCAGTGCGTCCTTTTTCCAAGCGTCCGCGCCATGGAAACCTTTCCGCTTACCCTTGACTCCTCCATTTTGCAGCTCCCCTGCGACCGCGTTTTCAACCACATGTTCCTGGATAAAATCATTCAGATTCCGCCGCACGAACGTGTCTATCTGGTAAACGATGATAAATATTCCACGCTCGCTATCATTTCCCAGCTTGAGGAATGCGGCATCACCCAATATGACTTTGTTCCGTTTTATCCCGGATGCAAAGATACCGAGTCTGACATTCAGTTTGCCATCACCGCCGGCGAGCCGCAGCTCGTTCCTTCCCGCATCCCCAATGTGCTGGATATCGGCAACCGTATCATCGATATTTCCACTATTTTACAGCTCTGCGAATATTTCAACATTCCTCTGCAGACCGTAAACCGTGTATCGCGCAATTATGTCAATCAGATTCTTCACACCGTCAAGACCTCAGAAACTTACTATACAAATTATGTACAGACCGAACAGCTCATGCAGGTTATCCTGTTCTCTCTTCCCATTGGCATCTGTCTGTTTGGTGCGGATGGCCGCATTCAGTTCATGAACGCTAAATTTGCACATGCCTTCTCGCTTCCTTCCTCCAACTTTGAAGGACAGCCTTTTTCGGAATGTCTTCCGCCTGCCTACGCGGACACTGCTTTCGACCGCAACGGTGACTGGACCATTCTCCTTTCGGATCAGAAAACACAGATCACGTTAAGCGTTCTCTCTATGGTTTTTCCAGATACAGAACCTGTTTTTCTTGCGTTTCTTCCCGAGAGCAGATCCATGGAAATGTCGGTATCGAAAGACGAAAAAACGGAAGAAAGCACTTTTTTCGCTTCCTCCCGTACCTTTTCCCTTTCCCTGTCCCACGCAGATTCCGTCCAGAATCTGATGGCGCAGGCCAGACATCTTGCACTCTTTGATTTTCCGATTCTGATCCAGGGAGAAAGCGGTACACAGCGCCGAACACTCGCACGTGCGATCCACAATTTTTCGCGCCGCCACCATTATCCGTTTTCTGTTCTTCATTCTCCGGGAAATGATCTGACCGAAGCCTCCCTGCTCCGGCTTCTTGCCGAAACCAACCATGGCACACTCGTCCTTTCCCAGGTGGACCGTTTTCCGCTTTCCATTCAGGATCTGCTGGTCAATGTTCTTACCAATGTTCATGGTAACTTCTTTTCCGCACCGGAAACCCGCCGTTTCGATGTGCGTATCATTGCTATTGCGGATGATAACCTTTATAAAAAAGTAGAAAAAGGAACCTTCCTGCGGGAGCTTTTTCACCTTTTAAGTGCTTCCGAGCTTCAGACAGTCCCGATCCGCAGACGCAGGGAGGATATTCCCGATCTTCTCAATTACTTTCTGCTTCAGTTTTTCCACAACACCGATATGACCTGCGACCGGATCTTTTCGGAAGGGCTTCTGCGCTTTCTGAAGGAATATGCGTACCCCGGAAATATTCATGAGCTGTACAATCTGTCCTGCAGCCTGTTTACCCGGTACAGCAGCCATAAGCTGCAGCTTTCCGATCTGCCAACGTACCTCCGCTCCCGCCAGATGGCTGACGTTTCCCTCACCGACCTTCAATATCAGGTTCTTTCTTTCGTATCGACGCATCCGAAAGCAGGCCGCCTGGCAATCAAAAACGGACTGGCCGACGGAGAAACCTTTGTATCCGAAGCGGCTCTGCGCACCGTACTCGGAGAGCTTTCTTCCGCCGGTTATCTCATCGTGCACCGGACAAAAGGCGGATGTGAAATTTCCGAGCTGGGGCGTATGGTTCTGGAAAAATAATTTATTTCAGAAATCCCGGTGTTTCCAGAAATTCGGCAAGGCTGCGGTATCTGGCTCCGTCCAGGCCTCTTTTTTCCTTTGCGGTTACCATAGAGTTCAGGATCGCTTCCTCCACAGCCTCTGCCGCTGCTTCAAATGCCTCGTTGATTTTTTCTTCTTTTATCCGGCGCACGCTTCCACTTCACATGTACTCTTTGTGTCCACGCGGTTTGCCGTTGTAAATCCGATCATGATTTCACCGCTTCCGTGGCCGGTATAGGCTCCTGTTCTGGCGATTCCGACTCCACAGCGGCGGATAATCCGGTACAGCTGCCGCTCCGATACCGGAAGGTCTGTTGCCAGAACCGTCATAATCGATCCCCGGTCTTCGGCGCTGCTTCCGCATTCTTCCTTCCGGATCCGCTCCAGAATCTTCTCCCCTGCCGGTTTTCCACTGATTTTCAAATCTCTGGTTGCCCCGAAATTTGACTGCACCAGAACACCAATAGTATATGTTTTTCCGTCAAGCACCAGCGTGCGGGATGCCGATCCGATTCCCCCTTTCAGCCCATAGCAGATAGTTCCTGTTCCGGCACCGATATCACCTTCCGCAAAGTCTGTATCCGCCTGCTCCAGTGCCTGATACAGCTCTTTTTCCCCCACTACCCGGTTACAAATCTCATTGATTCTCGAATCATTACATTCTCCGACAACCGGATTGATGGAAAAAACATCTTCCCCTTCTTTTTTGGTCTGCTGTATCATCCATGAAATCATGCATCCGCCACTTTTCCGACATTCAGTGTATTGGTCAGGGCAATGGGCGTTTCAAGAGTTCCGAGCTCCTGTACCTGCACAAGACCGCACGTTTTCCCAAAACCGTTATGCACGTAGGCAGACGCCAGGTACTTTTTCAGAAACGGATTGCCCTCTCCCGGCACAATCACCGTCACTCCGGTATGCTGATTTCCACTTTCCACCGTCGCATGGCCTACCCGCACACCGGGCACATCCGTAATTTTATTTTGCGGTCCGCTTTCATGATGTCCTATCCGATATCCGTAATCGCTGATTCTTTTCTGTCTCATCCTGTTTCCTCCTCTTTTTATGATGTACTCCCGGAATTTTTCAGCTCACGCAAATACAGGCACAAAAAAAGACTCCGAAGATACATTTTTCTCTCACTTTACGCTCTCTTCTCTCTTCTGTCCATACCTCTTCCCACAATTTTTCTTCTTTTCTTTATATTTTTTCCATTTCTTTTAGAATTTGGACACACTTTGCTCACATATTCCTTTTATAATAAATCTCGGATAGTTGATAAACCACTCACTATCTCCCCCCTCATAAAAAGATGGCGATATACTTTTGTATATCGTCATCTTTGTTTTTACTGACAAAAACGCCCCCGGGCGGAAAACGTAACCACTTCCGTTTTCCGC
>NZ_QUHY01000020.1:0-63749 GCF_003479865.1 Blautia sp. AM47-4 | reverse complement strand
TTGTGGTGGCCTTATTTTAATGCCTAATTTTTAACCTGTAAAGTTTTTTAACTTTCTTCAATTTTAGTATTGACTTTTTATTTGCAGGCTAAAGTAACGAGAATGCGACGCGCAGTTTTCAATTCTATTAGCTACAGCTAATGGTCAAACAGCAATGTCTGTTTGGAACTTTACTATCTATAAAAGTTCCAGGCAGGCATTTTTTATTTCCTGAATCCTGGAGGAAAGGAGTCAAGATGACTGAACCAAACAAGTGAAACGTCTGTTATTGAGAGGGTATGGGGAGATCCCCATCAAGATAAAACCCATAGGTTGACGGGAGGCAAAATGGCAATACCGTTAAACATGGGTGGATCTTGCTCTTATTTGTATCCCTCTATATAACGAAACGCTCAGAGGCTGTTTTACAGTGAGGGAAAAGAAAAAATATCAAAAAATTGATAATTAATGGTGAACTTGTGATAGAATGGAAAAAAGAGAAAAGCATAAAGGATGTAGTTGTGGAGAATATTTGTTATGATTAGAAAGTTGCTGAACGGAGATATCGATAGAGTCGCTGACATATGGTTAAAGACAAATCTGAAAGCACATTATTTTATTTCCAATCAATACTGGAAAAGTAATTATGAATTAGTAAAAGAAATGCTGTCACAATCCGAAGTCTATGTGTTTGAAGCAGATAAAATGATACAAGGATTTGTAGGACTAAATGATGAATATATCGAAGGTATTTTTGTCTCCGATGAAATGCAGTCATGTGGCATAGGTAAGCTTTTATTGGATTATATTAAGGATAAAAAAGTTAGCTTACGATTAAATGTATACCAGAAGAATGCCAGAGCAATTTCTTTTTACCAAAGAGAAGGGTTCATTATTCAATGTGAAGATTTGGATGAAGATACTGGTGAAAAAGAGTACACTATGCTATGGAAACGAAAATAGAAATCGGAATTTGGAGAATTAGACGTTATGAGGAGCGTAAAAATATGAATGCTGACTTCAGAATAGACGGAAAAGTAATAGAAACAAAAAGGCTCATTCTTAGATCATTCAAACAAACAGATTTGGAGGATTTCTATGAGTATGCATCTGTCGAAGGTGTTGGGGAGATGGCAGGATGGAAACATCATGAAAATATTGCTGAATCTCAAAGTATTATGAATTCCTTTATCAGTGAGGATAAAGTATTTGCAATCTGCTTAAAGAAAAACAATAAAGTAATCGGTACTGTTGGCATAGAAAAATATGGGTTAGAAGATGCTTTGACAGAATTCAAGGATTATTACGGCAGAGAATTAGGATATGTTTTGAGTAAAGATTATTGGGGAAAAGGACTTATGCCCGAAGCCGTAAATGCAGTTAAAGATTATTTATTTGGCGAATTGGATTATGATTTTCTGATTTGTGGTTACTATGATTTCAATGAACAATCAAAACGAGTTCAGACAAAATGTGGCTTCAAACCATATCGTTCATTGGTCATGACAACGCAAATGGAGACAAAAGAACAAGGTACATTGATGTTGTTGCTGAATTCCAAGAAGAATATTAAATTAGTTTTTTCACATCCGGAAACCTTAATCTCCGAAAATTGGTAAAATCCAGTTTGTTGAACTGAATCCGAAAAGCATTAGGGCGCAGAGGAGATAGAATCCTTTGCGTAAAAGACTAACGAACATATTTAATGAAACATCGGAACCATCTTCTTTTTGTTGTCTACCTATAATAACGATTGGAGTAATCGATTATAGACACTGCAATCAAAAAAATCTGAAAATATATTTATCAACATTACATAAAAGTGTGTAGATGCACGGAAATGGGGAGTGTAACGATGGAGATTAAAAGAGACGCTTACCTACAGCAGCTGATCGAGCGAAAAGATAATGGAATGATAAAGGTGATTACCGGCATTCGTAGATGTGGCAAATCCTTTTTGCTGTTTACCATCTTTAAGAGATACTTACTGGAGAACGGCGTTGATGTTGATCATATTATTGAAATTGCATTGGATGGTATTGAGAACGAGGAATTAAGAGATCCCAAGGTATGCTTCAAGTACATCAAGGATGCCATGAAAGACGACGGGAAGTATTATCTCCTTTTGGATGAAGTGCAGTTCATGCCACGATTTGAGGAAGTGCTGAACAGCCTGCTCCGCATGAGCAATATTGATGTGTATGTCACCGGAAGTAATTCCAAGTTCCTGTCCAGCGACATTGTGACCGAATTCCGTGGCAGAGGTGATGAGATTAGAATCTACCCTCTCTCCTTTGCAGAGTTTTATTCTGTCTATGACGGCGATTATGATGATGCATGGGATGACTACATGATCTACGGAGGATTGCCGCAGATCGTAAGTTTCCAGAGCGAACGACAGAAAGCGGACTATCTGAAGAACATCTTTGCAAATGTCTATCTGAAGAATGTTATTGAAAGAAATAAGATTCAGAACGTGGATGAGATTGGGATTCTGGTTGATGTCCTTGCATCTGCAATCGGCGCACCGACCAACCCTTCAAAGATTGCCAATACCTTTGCCAGTGAGCGCCAGATGACTTATGCTAATAAAACCATCTCCAAGCATATCGACTATTTGACAGATGCCTTTTTGATTTTCAAGGCAAGCCGATACGATATTAAGGGCAGAAAGTATATCGGTGCAAATCTGAAATACTACTTTACGGATCTGGGACTGAGAAATGCACGTCTGAATTTCAGACAGCAGGAGCCTACTCATATCATGGAGAACATTGTTTATAACGAGCTGTTGATCCGTGGCTACAATGTTGATGTGGGTGTCGTGGATATCTTCGATAAGGATAAAGAGGGCAAACGTGTTCGCAAGCAGTTGGAGGTTGACTTTGTGGTGAATCAAGGAAACCAGAGATACTATATCCAGGTTGCATATGACATGACTTCGGAAGAAAAACAGACGCAGGAGTTCAATTCTCTGCGTAATATCCCGGACTCTTTCAAAAAGATCGTCATTGTAAATGGCAGCAAAAAGCCTTGGAGAAATGATGAAGGTTTTGTCATCATGGGAATGAAGTATTTCTTGCTGAATGCGAATAGTCTGGAATTTTAAGTCGATTTGAGTTGTTGCTGTGGTGTTGTTCTATTTCAAAAAAGAGTGAAATGATATAAATAAGGCCAGCCGATGTGGTAGCATTTATGTGGGAGTACATGAAAGTACCGGAGGATTCAAGAGAAAAAGTTAAGAATCTGCTTAAAGATGCAAATGAAAATGGAGTAAAAATAAGTCATCAGGCACCAACACTGTATGATGTTGTTCCGAAAGAAGAAATTGCTGAATTTGAAGAGCTTATGCGCAAAACCATAGCTGACATTGTATCAGAAGCCAGTAGCGTTGCCTGTTGGGTGTATGTGCAGAAATATGTGAAGCACAAAACCCTAAACGAAATGCTGCAAGAATTGCCAGACGTAAGTCAATTCATCCTGGCTATGATGAGATAAGTGAAGAATTACTTCATTCTGCAAGAGCTATCATTGAAGCAGATAATGAAATGCAGAGAATAAAAGACAAAATTGGTATGTTACACGAAATTTAGGGAGAAAACTGAGCAAGTAGGAAGGTGGAATATATATGAAACAAGATACTTTAGAGGGCAAAGCAAAAACAAAAAATGGGGTAAAACGGCTGTGCTTTTCCATAATCTGCATTCTTCTGGAAGTGGTTTTTATTATTACTATCGTAACACGCTTGAATGAATATGCAGAAATCATAAATTTATTTACAAGGATTTTGAGTGGGATCTTGGTTTTGGGATTGTACGCATCAAATAAGACATCCTCTATGAAAATGCCTTGGGTCATCTTAATTCTAATTTTCCCAATTATGGGTGTAGGCCTGTATTTGTTGATTGGTTTGAATGGCGGCACACATAAAATGCGTGAGCGATATGCAGAAATTGATAGCAAATTGTTACCAATGCTCCCGGACAGTCAGGAGTGTTTGAGCAGAATAAAAGAAACAATT
This sequence comes from Blautia sp. AM47-4, assembly GCF_003479865.1. Classification (NCBI taxonomy): domain Bacteria; kingdom Bacillati; phylum Bacillota; class Clostridia; order Lachnospirales; family Lachnospiraceae; genus Blautia; species Blautia sp. AM47-4. The sequence continues at coordinate 59,749 of NZ_QUHY01000020.1, read as the reverse complement.
CCGAAAGCAGGAAATATAGCAAGTTACATACAAAGAAATTCGCAGTATCCAATCTATCAGAATACGGATATTGTGTATTTTGATGAAGCAGTGAAAGGATTAGAGGCACAGCTTAAGGATTTGGGGAAAGCACAGAAGTTTATCTTTATGGAATATCATGCGATAGAAGACGCTGAAGCATGGCATAAGATTCAAGATGTTCTGGAAGAGCGAGTAAAAGCAGGTGTGAAAGTTAGAGTATTCTACGATGATATGGGTTCTATAGGCTTTATTAACACAGATTTTGTGAAAAAGATGGAGGCAATAGGAATTCATTGCCGTGTATTCAATCCGTTTATGCCAGGTTTAAATCTGTTTTTGAACAATCGTGATCATAGAAAAATAACAGTTATTGATGGAAAAGTCGGATTTACAGGTGGATATAATCTAGCAAACGAATATTTTAATTACACACACCCGTATGGACAGTGGAAAGATACAGGTATTCGTTTAGAAGGAGATGCTGTTCAGTCGCTTACGGTGACATTTTTGGAAATGTGGAATGCAGTAAGTGATAAGGATGCTAATGATTCTGATTTTAGTAAATACCTTTTCCACTATGATTATGCGGCACAGCAAACTGGGTTTGTTCAACCTTATGCAGACAGCCTATGGATAATGAGCAAGTAGGAGAAGAAGTTTATATCAGTATGATAAATAAAGCTGAAAAATATTGTTGGTTTATGACTCCATATCTAATCATAACAGATGAAATGACGCATGCGTTATGTCTGGCTGCTAAGCGAGGGGTAGACGTAAGAATTATCACACCTGGTATCCCTGATAAAAAATTCATTTATAATATAACTCGTTCTTTTTATCATGGATTGGTTAAACATGGTGTTCGTGTTTATGAGTGGACTCCTGGTTTCTGTCATGCAAAAATGAGTGTGGCAGATGACTGTATGGCAACTTGTGGAACAATTAATCTGGATTATCGAAGTTTATATCACCATTTTGAAAACGGCTGTTTTATGGCAGATTGTCAGGCAGTTGTGGAAATAAAAAATGATCTGATAAGAACGATGGGAGAATGTCGTGATGTGACAGACCAATATCAAACCGGACGAAGTGCATATTTGCGACTGGGACAATTATTTATGAGATTATTTGCTGGATTGCTATAAGAATCTGATGAAACGACCTTTCAAAAAACAGTTGATTTAGAAGTTAACTGTTTTTGAAAGGCCGTTTTTGCTATATCTAACAGTCTGTTGTACAAAGAAGATTTTGCATTGATGAAAAAACAAACCTTGTTGAGGTTAAATTGAGATTGACTTTGTATGGTATAAGTATGAAATAAAAAGGAATCAGGTGATGTACAATGAAAAAGCATAAAATATGTAAAATCCTTCTTGTTATACTGGCAATTTTTTTATGTGTGGCTTTTTATGAATTGCTCGGAATCCACGTTGCATATAAAAAGCAGCCGGAAGTGTCCAATACAACCAAAAAAGAAACAAAAAATGGGTCATGGAACGAATGCAGTGAAAATACAGAACGGGCAGTAATCATAGAAAAGAATCCAGAAGCGCTTTTACAAAGAGTGCGTTTGATCAAGAATGCAAAAAAGGAAATTATTCTTTCTACTTTTGCATTTCAATCCGATGAAAGTGGAAAATTGATTTTAGGAGCACTGCATGATGCGGCAGACAGGGGTGTACATATTCGTCTGTTAGTAGATGGAATGGAGAGCTGGATTGATATGGAAGGAAATCCGTATTTCTATGGATTATCTTCCCATGAGAATGTTGAAATTAAACTATATAATAAGGCCAATCCGTTGAAACCGTGGAAAATGATGGGTAGAATGCATGATAAATATTTGATTGCAGATGGAAAGAGATATATTCTTGGGGGAAGAAATACATACAATTATTTCCTGGGTGATTTTCCGGGACATAAGAACTATGACAGAGACGTGTTAGTGGTTTGCGATGAACCTGAGAAAGAAAATTCAGTTAACCAGTTGTTAGAGTATTTTGAAACGATATGGGAACAAGAAGACAGTGGTTATTTTCATGACAATAAAAACTGGCAAATAGAAAATCTGTAAAGAACGCAGTTTTAGAACTGCAGAACGGCTATCAGAAATATTTTGAAGAGAATAAGGAAAGAATCTGCGATACCGATTACACGGACGAAACTTTTGAGACAGAAAAGATTGCATTAGTGTCAAATCCTATCCACACAGGTTCCAAGGAACCAGTAGTCTGGTATCAACTGGGAGAACTAATGAAAAATGCAAAAGAGCGCGTGAAAATTCATACACCATATATTATTTGCAATGATATGATGTATAATACATGGAAAGAGATTGCGGAGAGAGTTCCGGATTTTTCTATCATGACCAATTCGGTTGCCAACAATGGAAATCCGTTTGGTTCTGCTGATTATGCGAGAAACAGAAACAGAATTTTAAATACAGGAATTGATATCTGGGAGTATGAAGGCGGCTATTCTTACCACGGAAAAAGCATCCTGATTGATGATGATCTATCCGTAATCGGTTCCTTTAACATGGATATGAGAAGCACGTATCTGGATACGGAACTGATGCTTGTAATACGTAGCAAAGAGATTAATAAACAGTTGGAAGAAGGCATGATGGAATATGAAAGAGTGTCCCGACAGGTATTGGAAGATGGAACCTATCGTGATCCGTATCATGTAGAGCCAATTGAATTGACAAAGAAGCGTCAGAGAAAAATATTTTTGGTACAGCATCTGCTTGGATGGGCAAGGTATCTGTTTTAATAAGGAGGAAGGAAAACGTGTTTCAAATATTGATTGTAGAAGATGATAAAGAATTAAGCCAGCTATTCCAAAAAGTGCTTGAGAAGAATGGATATCAGGTCAAAAGTGCATCGGATGGAGCACTGGCATTAGAAATATTGGATAAAGAGTATATTGATCTGATCATTTCCGATATTATGATGCCGGTTATGGATGGTTATGAACTGGTGTCGGAACTCCGTTCAGCAGGATATCAGATACCGGTACTTATGATCACTGCGAAAGGTTCCTTTGATGATATGCGCCAGGGATTTCTTTCGGGAAGTGACGATTATATGGTAAAACCGGTAAATGTGAATGAAATGGTTTTAAGAGTTGGAGCACTGCTTCGCCGTGCACAGATACTGAATGAACACAAAATTGTGATCGGTTCAACAGAGTTTGATTATGATGCAATGACGGTTACAACTGATAAGGAAAGTCTTGTTTTGCCTAAAAAAGAATTCCTGCTTTTATATAAGCTTGCAGCTTCGCCAGGCAGAACATTTACAAAACAACAGTTGATGGATGAAGTATGGGGATACGAGACGGAGGCAGACCCACATACGATAGAGGTACATATAGGAAGAATCAGAGAGCGTTTTAAAGATAACCCTGATTTTGAAATCGTAACAATGCGTGGAATTGGATACAAGGTGGTGAAAAAATAATGGAACAAAAGAAAGAAAAAGGATTGCGGATCCGATCCTGTCTGACTGGTGCAATCTGGCTGGCACTTGTATTTTCAACAGTCATATCTGCTTTATTATTTGCTTTTTTGAATCATTTTTTTAATCTGCCGGGCAGCATACCTTTGCTTGGCTGGCTTTTGATTTTCAATACATTGATTGCAGGGCTGATCACTTCCTTTATCAATGCAAAGTTACTGGAACCAATTACCAGACTTAGTAAAGCAATGAAGGAAGTTTCTCAGGGAGATTTTGAACAGCATTTGGAAACGAACAGCCGTATAGCAGAAGTTGGAGAATCTTATCAAAGTTTTAACGTTATGACAAAAGAACTTCGTGCAACAGAGGTGCTGCAGATGGATTTTGTATCTGATGTTTCTCATGAGTTTAAGACCCCGATTAATGCCATTGAAGGATATACAATGCTGCTTCAGGGAGAAGAACTGTCTCCGGATCAAGAGGAATATGTAGAAAAAATCTTATTTAACACCCAAAGACTTTCCGGATTGGTTGGTAATATTTTGCTGTTATCCAAGTTAGAGAATCAGAATATACCAATGAAAAAAACAGAATATCGTCTGGATGAACAGATCCGCCAGGCATTTCTTTCATTGGAAACAAAATGGACAGAAAAAGAAATTGGTTTTCAGGTAGAATTGGAGGAAGTTAAATATACTGGGAATGAAGGACTTTTTATGCATATCTGGATAAATCTTTTGGATAATGCGATTAAGTTCAGCCTTCAAAGGGGACAATTACGATGTTTCTGAAACAAGAACAGGATTCTGTTAAGTTCATTCTGGAAGATGAAGGACCAGGAATAGAGGATGATGTAAAATCCAGAATATTTGACAAGTTCTATCAGGTAGATGGCTCTCATAAAGCAGAAGGAAATGGCCTAGGTCTTGCACTTGTAAAACGGATTGTAGATAGTGCCGGAGGAACAATCAAAGCAGAAAACCGTGAATATGGTGGATGCAGATTTGTTGTAGAGCTTCCAATACAGAAAGATAAGGCCATATAAGTTTAAGAAAAACAGATAGAGGAGGAATTACATGACATTTTATCAGGAGTTGCAGTTAAATCAGGCAGGTTCTAAAAACCTGTTGAAAAAGAGTGAAACACTAAAAGAAAAATCATATCATATGTGGGTATATCTGGTGAAGATAGCTGCTACAATGGCATTTTGTTTTTGCTTTGTTAGCATTTTCAGTATCCTATTTGGAAATGAGAACAGCATTGTAGGTGTAGTAGTCTTATTATGTCTCATGGTGTTTAGAAATGCGGATCTGGGGATCCACACCGGACAATCTACGATGCTTTTGGCTTTGTTCTTTGTAATTATGACTGTATGTCCGCATTTAGCAAATCAGTTTTCACCGGTATTGGGAATGCTGTTAAATATTGCGGCACTGGCTGTGTTGATTCTGTTCGGATGCCATAATCCATTCATGTTTAATCAATCTACATTGGTTCTTGGGTATCTACTGCTATATGGTTATGATGTTACGGGAAAAAGCTATCAGATGCGATTAGTCGGAATGGCTTTAGGTGCAGCACTTACCTGCTTCGTATTTTATCGAAATCATAAAAACAGAACCTATAAAAGAAATCTGAAAGATCTGATACAAGAATTTGATATCACTTCTTCCAGAACAAAATGGCAGATATGTCAGATTTTATGCGTACCGATTGTCCTTTGCATTGCAGAACTTTGTAATATGCCACGTGCAATGTGGGCTGGTATTGCGGCCATGTCCACGATTTTGCCGTTTATGGAAGATATGCACTACAGAGTCCGTAAAAGGATTGTCGGAAATATTGCAGGTGTTATATGTTTTACAGTATTATATTTTCTGCTTCCTTCGTCAATCTATGCATATATAGGAATTCTTGGTGGAATCGGTGTAGGATTTTCAGCACAATATGGCTGGCAGGCAGTATTTAACACATTTGGTGCTTTAGCCATTGCAGCAGAGACTTATGGACTACAAGGAGCGGTTAGTCTTAGAGTGATTCAAAATGTTTTTGGTGTTGTGTTTGCTTTAGCATTTTGTGTTATATTTTATTGGTTTATGTCTAAAAAAAGGAAAGTAAGGTGACCGTACATGCAGAGTGAAGTGAATCAGGAAGAAAATTTGAATAGAATTATTACGGTTCCTAATCTTCTTTCTTTTTTTCGGCTTTGTCTGATTCCGGTAATTATATGGAGTTATTGTATAAAGAAAAATCCTCTGTTAGCTGGTGAAATCTTATTGCTGTCTGAGCTTCCCGATATGTTCTGGTAAAGACTTGGACCATGGCAGAAGCTCTGTTAGAAAATCAGTTTTTTTATCCTCCACATGTTTAGGGATTTCTCTGAGCAGATGTCGAACTTTCCTATTATATAAGAAAATTCCGCATAGCCGCTGATGATAATGAGCTACATATCTTCCCGGATTTTTCTCAGCACCGAGCAGACTTCCAGTCCAAGTTCTTCCCCCAGGATCCTACCTTCCATCCTTTCTTTTCTGTCATACCCTGCTGTAAGTATAGCATAGACTTTTGTTTCCGACATTAAAAATTCCATCGACATCCGTTTCTGCACACGGTATAATAGGTATCATGTAAAGAAAAAGGAGGTTGTTTTCTTATGTTATCCTGCACCTACGAAGTAGTCGCCATCGATGGTGATTACGCGCATTTACGCCGCAATGACATCGAACCGGAGGACAATGAAATGAAACTGGTTGCCCGCGCACTGCTGCCGCCGGAAATTATGGAGGGCAGTATTTTGAAATACGAGATGCTGCAGTATGAAATCATTGGCTGATGCTGTTTTTCCGGCCGAGGTGTTTTCTCTCCCGCTCTTTCATGGCATCTCGGAAACCGGGCGGACGGCTCTTGTTTCGAGCGGGTGGCTGCGGACGTGTTCGTTTGAGAAAAACCAGACCATTTATCACATGGGTGACCGCGTGTCCGAACTGGGGATTGTGCTGTCCGGCAGCGTTTTCGTGGAGAATACGGATCTCTGGGGCAACCGCAGTATCTTAAGCAAGATCACCCCCGGCCAGGTATTTGCCGAAACGTATGCCTTCTGTCGGGAGCCGATGATGGTGAATGTCACGGCAGCCGAAGCCTCGACGGTTCTCTTTTTCAATCTTCGAAACCTCGACCAGACCGCCGATGGTGATGATGCATGGCTGTCCCAGCTTCGCAGTAACATGCTCCGCATCTCCATGCAGAAAAATCTTACCCTCTCCAACCGCATTTTCTGCACTACACCAAAGACGATCCGCGAGCGCGTGCTGGTCTACCTCGCCGCGCAGTCTGCCAAAACCAGCGCCGACACCTTTACGATCCCCTTCGACCGCCAGGGCCTCGCCGACTACCTGAACCTCGACCGGAGCGCCCTCTCCAAAGAACTCGGAAAAATGCAGAAAGAGGGAATCCTCGAATTTCATAAAAACAAATTTACGCTGCGTCATCCGTCTCTCTAGGCGGTACCGCAGCGTAAATTTTTTACCGTTTCATCGTTTCAAATGCTTATTTTTCATAAACGAATATACACAAAAAGTATTTTTCCGTGGTTATAACCACATACTTTTCCTGTTATATCCGATATTCTGTACGTGTAAATTATGAAACTCCGCGCAGATCTGTTTTTCCCTCTGCGCTTAACCCCTCGGAAATACCCTACAGGAGGAACTATTTTTATGGAACAGAATATGTTTTGCTACCAGTGTCAGGAAACTGCCGGCTGCTCCGGCTGTACAAAATCCGGTGTCTGTGGAAAGCGCCCGGAGACAGCGGCGCTGCAGGATCTGCTGATCTGGACGACGAAAGGACTTTCCGCCGTGACGACACAGCTCCGCCGCGAAGGAAAAACCGTCGATGCCAGCGTCAATCATCTCATCACCGAAAACCTGTTTACGACCATCACAAACGTGAACTTTGATGATGATACGATCCGCGCACGAATTGAGGCAACGCTTGAGACCAAAGCGCTTCTCGCTCAGCTTGCCGACTGCTCCGCTCTGCCGGAGGCCGCCCTCTGGAACGGCACAACCGATGAGTTTGCCGCAAAAGCAGTAACCGTCGGCGTACTTTCCACGGAAAATGAGGACATCCGCTCTTTACGCGAGCTCATCACCTACGGTCTGAAAGGACTTGCCGCGTACACCAGCCATGCCAATGTTCTCTTAAAAGAAAACGAGGAAATCGATGCCTTCCTGCAGCGTGCTCTCGCCGCAACGCTCGACGATTCCCTCTCCGCAGAGGAACTGACGGCTCTCGCACTCGAGACCGGCTCCTACGGCGTGCAGGGAATGGCACTGCTCGATGAGGCCAATACTTCCGCTTACGGCAATCCGGAGATCACCACCGTCGATCTCAGTGTCGGCACCCGCCGGGTATTCTCGTCTCCGGTCATGATCTGCGCGACCTCGAGATGCTGCTCGAGCAGACCGTGAACACCGGCATCGATATTTACACTCACTCCGAAATGCTGCCTGCACACTACTATCCGGCGTTCAAAAAATATGAACATTTTAAGGGAAATTATGGTAACGCCTGGTGGAAGCAGAAAGAAGAATTTGAAGCCTTCAACGGCCCGATTCTGATGACGACGAACTGTATCGTGCCGCCGAAGGACAGCTACAAAAACCGTATTTACACAACCGGAGCGGTTCGTTATCCGGGATGCCCGCACATCGACGGCGTCATCGGTGAGACAAAAGATTTCTCTCTGCTCATCGAACAGGCAAAGCACTGCGCACCGCCGACGGAACTCGAGCAGGGAACCATTGTCGGAGCTTCGCCCATGCACAGGTACTCGCCCTGGCAGACCAGATCGTCGATGCCGTGAAATCCGGCGCGATCAAAAAATTCGTTGTCATGGCTGGATGTGACGGCCGTGCAAAGAGCCGCAGCTATTACTCTGATTTTGCACAGGCACTGCCGAAAGACACCGTGATTCTGACCGCCGGCTGCGCAAAATACAAATACAACAAGCTGAACCTCGGCGACATCAACGGCATTCCGCGCGTCCTCGATGCCGGCCAGTGCAATGATTCCTACTCTCTTGCCGTGATTGCACTGAAATTAAAGGAGGTCTTCGGCCTCGACGATATCAACGATCTGCCGATCATCTACAATATTTCCTGGTACGAGCAGAAAGCTGTGATTGTTCTTCTGGCACTGCTGTCTCTCGGTGTCAAGAACATCCACCTCGGCCCGACACTCCCGGCATTTTTAAGCCCGAATGTTGCAGCTCTTCTCGTTGAAAACTTCGGCATCGCCGGAATCGATACCGTTGAAAACGATATGGAATTGTTTTTCGGGAAATAAAGAAAACCCCTTGCTTTCTTTCATTTTTCCACGTATACTGTATATGTTCAGACAAAAATATCTTTGAATTTGGGCATATCAGAAAACGGACCTCAGATTCCATTTCTATACACGCCCGACACTGATGAGTCATCTCATCTTAATCACACATTTTTAGAACGTGCCTGGGAATTTTTTCAGACACGTTCTCATTCTATCACGGAGATTTATGAACTATGAGCATCATGAAAAATATCAATAAAGCCAAGGTTATGGTCTTAAAAGATCAGGTTTCCTACCAGGAAGGCCAGATCGTCAGCAAAACACTGGTACAGAATGAATCCGTCAGCATCACCTTATTTGCCTTCGACAAGGGCGAAGAAATCAGCACCCACGAGTCCGGCGGCGACGCCTTCGTCACCTGCCTCGACGGAACCGGTGAAATCACCATCGACGGCGTAAAATACGAACTCCACGAAGGCGAATCCATCGTCATGCCGGCAAAACATCCGCATGCAGTGTATGGCAAAGAGCAGTATAAGATGCTTCTGGTAGTGGTATTCTAACGTATCCTTTTTGAACCAATTATTGATATGCCTGGCAAAATAAGGCAGCATGCCTCAGGATTTCCTGTGATATGCTGCCTTGCCTTTTTATTCATTTACGCCTTTTCTATCAGGCATTCATTCTTTTTGGTCTTTTTATCATAATTAATTCCAACCAGTAGAATATCTCCAATATACGGTTCCAATGATGCAATGTACTTTTTCTCTTTGATCTGATCCGTCTCCACCCACAGATGGGCTATGAGCTCCTCAGCAAATGGGATTCCACAAGACCATACGCCGAGGCGGCGCTCTACCACCATCTCTGGTACGACGAAAAAGGCGGCTATCCGCGCGAGTATACCTATAAAGGCAACGACAACGCCATTCTCTACCAGATCCTCACCTGCGCCGATTGTCTCGATGCGGCAACCGATTCCGTCGGACGTGCCTACAGCTCCTGCAAGAACTTTGCCGATATGCTTGCGGATCTTCACTGCAACGCAGGCCGCATGTTCAATCCGGATCTCGTACAGCTCTTCGACAGTGAACAGCTCCAGCAGGAAGCCGGGCGGCTGATCACCGTGGAACACGAACAGTTATACCGCGAAGTCTTCTGTAAAAACGTGGAGCTGGTTCTATAACTTTGGTTTCTGTTTATGGCGTTAATTCGTATATCCGTATATTGTAGTTCTTTTCAAGACTCTGTCCGTCTCGCGTGGACACATTGTAAAATGCACAAATTCCATTCATCTCATATGTTCATTTCGTTAATTTATTAATGAACGTGTTTTTTCAATTTTATGTTTTGTGTTAATTTATGTTTATTTATTATTCATCATTTTGTGAACATTAAGTTGACATCATCAAAAGAAAATAGTTTACATTTTGGAAAAAATATACTAAAATAACAGAAACGGTCAAATCTCCGCCAAAAAACGGCGGAGATTTTTCTGGAAAGAAGGGCGAAAAACGTGTTGGAAAGACGATCGAAAAATTTCGAAGAAAATGCGTAGAAAATCCGCCCGAAAAGGTGAAAAACCAAGCATAAATCACAGGGAGGAACTCATACTATGAAAGAAATCATCCAGGGCTTCTACCAGAAGAAACATTTCTGGACCCGCCTGATTCTGGTCATCGCTGCCGTCATCCTGATGGGCTTTGCGCTCTCATGGCTGCTTCTCGTCGATCTCGGCACCGATCCATGTACCTTGTTAAACCAGACCATCTCCACCCGCCTCGGCATCAGCATCGGAAACTGGCAGGCGCTCTTCAATACCGTCCTGCTCATCTTCGTTATCATTTTCGGCGGCAGAAACTTAGGCTTCGGAACCCTCGCAAACATGTTTCTCGTGGGATATTCCATCGACTTTTTCTCCTGGATCTGGGCGAAAGTCCTTCCGGCAGACCTCTTCACCTCGATGGGTGTGCGAATCGCCGTGCTGATCCCGGCGCTGGTCCTGTTTATCCTTGCCGCATCCTTCTATATGGATGTTGATATGGGAACTGCACCGTACGACGCAGTATCCTTCATTATCTCCACCCACCTGCCGAACGTTTCGTTCCGTGTGATCCGCATCGTCTACGACTTCGTTGTCACCGCGATCGCCGTTCTGCTCGGCGGAAAACTCGGCATTGTTACCGTGCTGATGGTTATTACCCTCGGTCCGGTCATTGAATGGCTGGGAAATATCATGAAACAGCATCTGAATATTTTTGATGACTGAAATCATTGCTTTTCCGCGCTTTCTATACTACAATAGAACTACCAGATGATCTTTTTTCTAAAAGAAAAGCCTGCCTCCGGGACTCACATCTCTGTGGCAGGCTTTTCTTCCCTAAAAATAGCCGAAAAAAGACTCAAAAAGCAGAAAATCATTTATATTAAGGAGGTTTTTCCTATGAGCAACACCCCAAACCCTGTTTACGAAAAACTGATGAAATGCTACGAGAGCTTCCGCTCCCAGATCGATTTCCAGCCGGAAGTCGCACTGATTCTCGGTTCCGGCCTCGGTGATTTTGCGAATGATATCCGCGTTACCGCAACCCTCGATTACCACGATATCGAAGGCTTCCCGGTTTCCACTGTTCCGGGCCACGCGGGCCGTTTTATCTTCGGCTACGTCGGCGATGTGCCGGTTGTCTGCATGCAGGGCCGCGTTCATTATTATGAAGGCTATCCGATGACCGACGTCGTTCTCCCGACCCGCCTCATGAAGCTGATGGGCGCAAAAGCACTGTTCTTAACCAACGCCGCCGGCGGCATCAAACAGGGCACAAAACCAGGCTCTCTGATGCTGTTAAACGGCCAGATCGCCTGCTTCGTTCCATCTCCGCTTATCGGGCCGAACATCGACGAGCTCGGCACCCGTTTCCCGGATATGAGCCAGATCTACGACCTTGAATTCCAGAAAATCGCACGGAAAGCCGCAGCCAGCCTTGATATCGACCTGATGGAAGGCGTTTATCTGCAGCTCACCGGCCCGCAGTACGAGTCCCCGCAGGAAATCGCCATGTGCCGCACCCTCGGCGCAGACGCGGTCGGCATGAGCACCGCCTGCGAAGCCATCGCTGCACGCCATATGGGCATGCGCGTCATCGGTATTTCCTGCATTACCAATCTTGCCGCCGGCATCTCCCCGCAGCCTCTGTGCCATGCGGAAGTTCAGGAGGCAGCTGACATGGTTGCACCGCAGTTCAAAAAACTCGTTGCCGCAACGATTCAGGGCATCGCAAAGACACTGTAAACAGCACGTAAAATAAAGGAGAGATCTTTTTTGAATACACGTTTTTACAACGCCAAAATTCTCGTACTCGACGCTGAAAACCATTTTTCCATCGCCGAAGACGAACTTCATGTCACCGGCGACACCATCACCTATATCGGACCTGGTAGAAAAGCAGATCCAGATGCCGCAGAGACCCCTGTCTTCGACCGCGAAATTGACGCCCGCGGCAATCTCCTGATCCCGGGCTTTAAAAACGCACACACACACACCCCGATGACCTTCCTCCGCTCCTACGCGGACGATCTCCCGCTCCACGAATGGCTCGAGCGCCAGGTCTTCCCGAACGAGGCAAAGCTCGCCGGGGACGACGTTACTGGCTCAATATCCTCGGCATCATGGAATATCTGACGAGCGGCATCACCTCCAATTTCGACATGTACATCCAGCAGAAAAACAGCATCGCTGCCACGGTCGACACCGGATTCCGCACCGTTCTTACCAGCGGTCTCAACAACTTCGTCGACAGCCCGGAAATTCTCGAAGAGATGTATAACTATGTCAACGAACTCTCCGACCGCACCTCGTATCTGCTCGGTTTCCACGCCGAATATACGACCGGCGGCCCGCTTCTTGAAGCCGTTGCCAAACTCGCCGAAAAATACCATTCCCCTGTCTGGACACACAACGCCGAAACAAAAAGCGAAGTCGAGGGCTGTAAAGAGCGCTGGGGACTCACCCCGACACAGCTGATGGAACGCTTAGGCATGTTCCAGTACGGAGGCGGCGGCTACCACTGCATCTGGATGGAGGACCGCGATTTTGAGATCTTCCGTGACCGGAAACTGACGGCCGTTACCAATCCCTCCTCAAACCTGAAGCTCGCCTCCGGCATCTGCCCGCTGAAGCGTTTTTACGATAACGGCATCAACCTCGCCATCGGCACCGACGGGCCGGCCAGTAACAACTGCCTCGATATGTTCCGCGAAATGTTCCTGACCACCGGCCTTTCCAAAGTCCGCGAGATGGATGCCGCAGGAATCCCGGCCGACGCCATTCTCTACATGGCAACCGCAGGCGGCGCGCACGCCATGCAGCTTACTGACTGCGACCGTCTCGCTGCCGGCAAAAAGGCCGATCTCGTCATGATTGACCTCCATCAGCCGAACATGCAGCCGGAGAATAATCTGATCAAAAACCTCGTTTACAGCGGCAGCAAACAGAACGTAAAGCTTACCATGGTAAACGGTCAAATCCTCTACGAAAACGGCGAATTCCATATCGGCTTTGACCCGGAAGAAATTTATGCAAGATCCAACGCCATTATCCGAAGAATTTCCGGCTCGCATGCAGATAATTAGTGGATTTCACGCAGTTTTTCCTTTGCTTGACATACTTTTTTCTTTTATATTATAATGTAGCCATACACGCAAAAACGCTGTACCTCTTGAAAGGAGAATACTATTATGAAAAAGAAAGTAGTTAGCTTACTGCTTGCAGCCGCCATGACAACTGCTGCACTCGCAGGATGCGGTTCCTCCAACGGCTCCTCTTCCTCCGACGCATCCACAGGCGCCGATTCCACCAGCGCAACTTCCGCTTCTGCTTCCACAGATGGAGAAAAAAAAGACGCCGCAGGTGAGAAAATTGCCATGATCACAGACTCCGGAGATATCACCGACGAATCCTTCAACCAGATCACCTGGGAAACTGTATGCGCCTACGGCGATGCAAACGGCGTAGAGTACGAGTACTACAAACCGGCAGAGGATACCGATGAAGAGCGTATCAACTCCATCGATCTTGCTGTTTCCGAGGGTGCTACCGTTGTTGTAATGCCAGGTTACCTGTTCGGACCTGCCATCGCTGAAGAGCAGGACACCTATCCGGATGTAACCTTCATCGCAGTCGATGTTACCGAAGGTGATATTGTAAAAAACGGCAAAGCTGTTGATCTCGGAAAGAACGTGTACATCTGCTCCTTCGAAGAAGAGCAGGCCGGCTACCTGGCTGGATACGCTGCAGTAAAAGACGGCTACACAAGCCTTGGTTTCCTCGGCGGTATCGCTGTTCCGGCCGTTATCCGTTTCGGTTACGGTTATGTACAGGGTATCAACGCTGCTGCTGAAGAAGACGGCGTAGATGTAAACGTAAAATATTACTATGGCGGCCAGTTCTACGGCGATGACTCCATCACCGCCCGTATGGAGGGCTGGTATGCAGACGGAACACAGGTTGTATTCGCCTGCGGCGGCGGTATCTGGACATCTGCTCTGGATGCAGCTGAGACACACGACGGAAAAGTTATTGGTGTAGACGTTGACCAGCGTTCCAAAATCGGCGAGCGCTGCCTGACTTCCGCTATGAAAGGTCTTCCAAGCGCCATCAACAACGCTCTGGATTCCTACTTCAGCGGAAACTTCTCTGAACTTGGCGGAACTGCTCAGCAGCTTGGACTGAAAGACGGAGATTACATCGGCCTTCCTACCGATTCCGAATCCTGGGGATTCACAACCTTCACACAGGATCAGTATGAAACTGTACTGGCTGGTATCCGCGATGGTTCCATCGAAATCTCCAGCGATACAGAAAATCAGCCGGAAGTAGGTTCTCACGTAACCGTTGATTACATCAGCTAATGTGCATACTGTTTCTGTAACAATATGCCTTTTGGGGAAGAGAATATTATTTCTCTTCCCCTTTTTTTCTGCCATGCAAAATGCTATACTAGACATAATGAAAGCCCGCAGTTCTGCCCTGTTTTCCATATCTTCGGCAGTCCTGCAAAACCATGCTTGAAAGGGAATATGTATATGGAAAATGAGTACATTATTGAGATGTTGAACATCACCAAAGAATTCCCGGGTATCAAGGCGAACGACAACATTACATTACAGCTCAAAAAAGGAGAAATCCATGCTCTGCTTGGAGAAAACGGTGCAGGAAAATCAACCCTGATGAGTATTCTTTTTGGTCTGTATCAGCCTACCTCCGGAATCATCAAGAAGAATGGGCAGGAAGTCCATATCAACACGCCGAACGACGCCAATGATCTCAACATCGGTATGGTGCACCAGCACTTTAAGCTGGTCGAATGTTTCTCGGTTCTCGACAACATCATCCTCGGCGTAGAGCCGACCAAAGGCCTTTTCCTCGAGAAAAAGAATGCCCGTGCAAAAGTCATGGAACTGAGCGAGAAATACGGTCTGATGGTCGATCCGGACGCTCTGATCTCGGATATCACCGTCGGCATGCAGCAGCGTACCGAAATTCTGAAAATGCTCTACCGTGACAACGAAGTCCTGATCTTCGACGAGCCGACCGCGGTTCTGACGCCGCAGGAAATCGACGAGCTGATGAAGATCATGAAGAACCTCGCAAAAGAAGGAAAATCCATCCTCTTCATCACCCATAAACTCAACGAGATCATGGAAGTTGCCGACCGCTGTACGATTCTCCGCAAAGGAAAATACATCGGAACCGTCAACATCAGCGAAACTTCCAAAGAAGAGCTCTCCCGCATGATGGTCGGAAGAAACGTCAGCTTCTCCGTCAACAAAAAGCCGTCAAAACCGGGCGACACCGTTCTGAAAGTAGAGCACATGACCGTACCGAGCAAGGTGCACGGAAACAACGCCGTCAAAGATGTTTCCTTTAATGTAAGAAAAGGCGAGATTGTCTGCATCGCAGGTATCGATGGAAACGGCCAGTCCGAGTTCGTTCAGGGCCTCACGGGACTGGAAAAAGTATCCGGTGGTAAAATTCTGTTCAACGGACAGGACATCACGAAAGCTTCCATCCGCGACCGCTCCAAGATGGGCATGAGCCACATCCCGGAGGACCGCCATAAACACGGCCTCGTGCTGGATTACTCCATCGAGCAGAACATGGTGCTGCAGCGTTACTGGCAGCCGGAATTTGAATCCTTCGGCTTTATCAAATCAAAAGCCGTGCGCGAATATGCCGAGCGCCTGATCGAGCAGTACGATGTCCGCAGCGGCCAGGGTCCTGTGACCATCACCCGCAGCATGTCCGGCGGAAACCAGCAGAAAGCGATCATCGCGCGTGAGATCGACAAAGATCCTGATCTTCTCGTTGCGGTACAGCCTACCCGTGGTCTTGATGTCGGAGCCATCGAATACATTCACAGCCAGCTCGTTGCACAGCGCGACAAGGGAAAAGCCGTTCTTCTGGTTTCTCTGGAACTGGATGAGGTTATGGATGTTTCCGACCGTATTCTTGTTATGTACGAAGGAGAGCTGGTCGGCCAGCTGGATCCGAAAACCGTTTCTGTCGAAGAACTCGGTCTCTACATGGCAGGTGCAAAACGGGATCCGGTTCCCGAAGAAGTATAAAAGAGAGGTAAGAAAAGCATGAACGAAAAAATGAAAAACGCTCTTCTATCCATTGTCGCTTCTCTTGTATGTATTGTGATCGGTCTTCTTGTGGGATTTATCATTTTATACTGCATCAACGCGGAGAACGCAGTGGATGGATTTACACGAATCATCAAAGGCGGCTTTTACTTAAAGCCGAAAGGAATCGGAAGTGAAATCGCTCAGTCCGCTCCCCTGATTATGACCGGACTTTCGGTTGCATTTGCTTTTAAAACAGGTCTGTTCAACATCGGTGCTGCCGGACAGTACACCATCGGTGTCTTCGGCGCCCTGTATTTTGCCATCATCCTCCACATGCCATGGTATGTATGCCTTCTGGCTGCTATGGTCTGCGGAGCCATCTGGGGAGCAGTTCCTGGTATCTTCAAAGCATACTTCAACGTAAATGAAGTTATTACTTCCATCATGTTCAACTGGATTGGTCT
The DNA here is from genome assembly GCF_003479865.1 of Blautia sp. AM47-4. Classification (NCBI taxonomy): domain Bacteria; kingdom Bacillati; phylum Bacillota; class Clostridia; order Lachnospirales; family Lachnospiraceae; genus Blautia; species Blautia sp. AM47-4. The sequence goes on along the minus strand of NZ_QUHY01000020.1, from coordinate 42,846 downwards.
TTATCTTGTCAATGATCTGATGTACAACACCATCCCGGGCATGTATGATCAGAAGACCACACGTACTTACAAATTAAGCTCCGCTTCTCCAAAATCCCTGATTCCGGACTGCGGCATGAACTCCATTTTCCGTACCAGTTCCACAACGATTGCGATTTTCATTGCGATTGCCATTGCGGTCATCATCTACATCGTTCTGAACAAAACAACCTTCGGCTATGAGCTGAAAGCCTGCGGATTCAATAAGGATGCTGCCAAATACGCCGGCATCAACGAGAAGAGAAACGTTGTTCTCTCCATGACCATCGCAGGTGCGCTTGCCGGAATCGGTGCAGGCCTCTACTTCCTCTCCGGTGCATCCGAGTGGAACCCGCAGGTATCGACAGCACTCCCGGCCATCGGATTTAATGGTATCCCGGTTGCGCTTCTTGCACTTAGCAACCCGATCGGCGTTATCTTCGCTGCTCTCTTCGTTGCTCATATTTCGGTCGGCGGTGCTTACCTGCCTACGAAATATTATCAGCCGGAGATCGCGGACCTGATCGTTGCCGTTATCATTTACCTTTGCGCATTCGTTACCCTGTTCAAGGGCATCGTTGCAAACCTGTTCAAGAGCAAAAAAGAGCAGAAAGCAAATGCCAATGCAGACAACGGAAAGGAGGAGAAGAAATAATGTTCCTTTTAATTAAATTTACCTTACTGTACGCCGTTGTTCTGATGCTCGTTGCGATGGGCGGTATGTTCTCCGAGCGAAGCGGTGTCATCAACATCGCGCTGGAAGGAATCATGGCGATCGGCGGCCTTGCCGGTGTCTTCGTCCTGGTTCTGTTCCCGGACCTCCCGGCTCCTGCACTTGTGGCACTTTCCATTCTGGCGAGCGCCGTATCCGGTATGATCTACTCTCTGCTGCTTGGCTTCTCCGCCATCACACTGAAAGCAGACCAGACGATCGGCGGAACCGCGCTGAACATGCTGGCTACTGCCATTGCCATCGTCCTGGTAAAAGCATTCAACAACGGCTCGGATGCCGGAAACGGTGCAGCTTCCGCAAAGCTGAACTACACCAACGCCGCTTTCATTTACAAGATCGGACCATTTACCGTGAACATCTTCCTGTTCATCGGCATCATCCTTCTGATCTGCAGCTACGTGTTCCTCTTCAAAACGAAATGGGGACTGCGCCTGCGTGCCTGCGGTGAGCATCCACAGGCAGCCGACTCTGTTGGTATCAACGTATACCAGTGGAGATACACCGGTGTTATCATCTCCGGTGCACTCGGCGGTATCGGCGGATTTGCCTACATCGTTCCGTCCGTTACCACCTGGAACTTCGAAGTCGGCGTAGCCGGTGCCGGATTCCTTGCCCTCGCTGTTATGATCTTCGGTCAGTGGAAACCGTTCCACATTGCCGGAGCAGCCGTATTCTTTGCGGTATTCCGTTCCCTGGCAAACATTGCGGACTCCACCGTCCTCTCCCATCTGGGACTGTCCAAGAACATTTACAACATGATGCCGTTTATCGCATCCATGATTATTCTCGCCTTCACATCCAAGAATTCCCAGGCTCCGAAAGCCGAAGGTATTCCATACGATAAGGGCGCAAGATAATATGTAACTATTCAGAGCCATGTGAAATGGAAGAAAAAATTGCGAATCATGCTTGCATGAATGAGCGGTTTTTTCTGGAATTTCATATGGCGAGCAGCCACATCGAGATGCAGCGCAGCGGAATCGAGATGTGGCTCTGAATAGTTACAATTTTTAAAGGCAGAGCCGTTAAATCCGAACTGTGTTTTTTCGGCTCTGCCTTTTCTCTATCATTCTGATTTATTTTTCATCAAAGAAAGGAAAAAATTATGCTGAACACCAAATTATTTGACCACACTATCTTAAAAGCAGACGCAACCGAAGCACAGGTTGCAAAGATCTGCGACGAGGCACTTGCACATGATTTTGCTTCTGTCTGCGTCAACCAGTACTACACCAAATTCGTTGCTGAAAAGCTCAAAGGATCTGACGTCAAAGTCTGCACCGTTGTCGGCTTCCCTCTGGGCATGTCCGATACCCGTGTAAAAGCGTTTGAGACCCGTGCGGCCATCGAAGACGGTGCACAGGAGGTTGATATGGTCATCAACGTCGGAGCCCTCAAAGACGGCAAATACGACTTCGTACGCTCCGATATCCAGACCTTAAAAGAAGTATGCGGCAAGGACATCGTTCTGAAAGTCATCATCGAGACCTGCCTTTTAACCGATGAAGAGAAAGTAAAAGCGTGCGAGCTCGCAAAAGAAGCCGGCGCTGACTTCGTAAAAACCTCCACCGGATTTTCTACCGGCGGTGCAAAAGCGGCTGATGTTGCCCTGATGAGAAAGACCGTAGGCCCGGATATGGGCGTAAAAGCTTCCGGCGGAATCCACAACGCAGACGAGGCACAGGCTATGGTAGATGCCGGCGCAAGCCGTCTCGGAACAAGCGCAACACTGGCTATCATCGGATAAAAAGGAGTTTCTTATGGATACGATACTGATAGGAATTGCCGGAGGAACCGGCAGTGGAAAAACGACACTGGCAGATAAGCTGGTAGAAAGTTTTGGACGCGATGAAGTGAACATTCTGCGCCATGACAACTATTACAAACGCCATGACGATATTCCTTTTGAGGAGCGTGCCAAATTAAATTACGATCATCCCGATGCCTTTGATACCGACCTGTTATGCCAGCACATTCTCGAGCTGAAAGCCGGAAAATCCATCGAGATGCCGGTTTACGATTATGCCATGCATAACCGCTCGGATAAAACGATTCTGGTCCATCCTCCCCGGTTATCGTGCTCGAGGGCATTCTCCTCTTCGTTGAGAAGGATCTCTGCGATCTGATGGACATCAAAGTCTTTGTCGATACCGATGCGGACGTGCGGATTCTCCGCCGGATCCTGCGCGATGTAAAAGAGCGCGGCCGTTCCCTGGACAGCGTTGTGACGCAGTACCTGACGACCGTAAAACCGATGCACGAGCAGTTCGTAGAGCCGAGCAAGCGCCGTGCCGACGTGATCATCCCGGAGGCGGACAGAACACCGTTGCGCTTGAAATGCTGATCGAGCGGGTGCGTAAGCATCTGAATCTGGTGCAGAACCAGTAAACATCCGTTTATCGCTATAAAAATCTGCAAAAAAAAGAACGAGGACTGAATTTTCTCTTTTTCCGTCCTCGCTCTTTTTATTTTTCCCTTACAGATGTTCCAGCATTCCCTGCAGCCAGATCTGGCCTTTGAAACGTCTTCCCACTTCCGGTACTCCAAATAAATCCTTTTCGTTGATACAGATGTCTATCGGCACATCGTTGCAGACGAGGCCGAGCTCATACACCTGCTCGCCCGTTACCGCGTTCTTCGTTGTATTCATCTCCGTAATTTCACCCATCACGCTGTACTGGTCACATTCGAGACCGCTCGGCATGAAAAAGCTATCTACAATAGAAAAGACATCTTCCTTCGTCAGACGCTGGGAAATCATGGCATATGTGTCAATATCATCCATGGTGAGACTTTCCATCGCATCCTCATCCCCGTTTCTGGCAGCCGAGATCAGTGAATTCTTCTGCTGCGTGCTGCGGCGCTCCTTCTCGACCTGTTCCGGGTCTTTCTGGATCGGAAGCAGAATTGTTCCTTCCGCTGCAAGACCGGAGACAGAAAGCGGGAGCGGAAGCGGCTGCAGCGCATTTTTCTGTTTCATCTCAAGATATTCCGCTGCATGCGTCAGATAAAAGATCATCGTGATGCCAAGCCGCATATCGTCGCAGGCGCCTGCAAACGATTCCTTATCGACGTGGCGCTCCACCGATACCTCCTCGTAGGAGCTGATCTGCCCGCCCTCGAAATAGGGATAATAATATTCCATCTGGAAACGGTTGTTCTCATCAATTTCCCCACAGACCGTGATACCACAGTCATATGCATATTCTTTCGAAAATTCAGCAAAAAGGTGGTGTTCTTCTGTTTCCACAATCTTTTTACGGTCGTAGTTTTCTACTACATCACGAAGAATCTCCTGGAGTTCCTTCGTCGTCTTGATCTTTGAAAATCCAATGGTTTTCAGGTAAGCGTGCATAAGAACACCTCCTCTCATTCCTTTGTATTTCTTATGCGATTAGTGTTTCGGAACCAGTTTCTCTTTTCCGCCCATGTACATACGAAGAACTTCCGGAATGCTTACGGTTCCGTCTGCATTCAGGTTGTTCTCCAGGAATGCGATCAGCATACGCGGCGGAGCAACTACGGTGTTGTTCAGGGTATGTGCCAGGTATTTCTTTCCGTCCTCGCCGTTGACACGGATTTTCAGACGTCTTGCCTGTGCATCACCAAGGTTGGAGCAGCTCCTACCTCGAAGTATTTCTTCTGACGCGGAGACCATGCCTCAACATCGACAGATTTTACTTTCAGGTCAGCCAGGTCACCGGAGCAGCACTCCAGAGTACGAACCGGGATATCCATGGAACGGAACAGGTCTACGGTGTTCTTCCACAGTTTGTCATACCACATCATGCTGTCTTCCGGTTTGCAGACAACAACCATCTCCTGTTTCTCGAACTGATGGATACGATAAACACCACGCTCCTCGATGCCGTGTGCTCCTTTTTCTTTACGGAGCACGGAGAGTAGCTGGTCAGGGTCAGAGGCAGTTTCTCCTCCGGGATGATGCTGTCGATGAATTTACCGATCATGGAGTGCTCGCTGGTTCCGATCAGGTACAGATCCTCGCCCTCGATTTTGTACATCATGGACTCCATCTCAGCGAAGCTCATAACACCGTTTACGACGTTGCCGTGGATCATGAAAGGCGGTACGCAGTAGGTAAATCCGCGGTCGATCATGAAATCTCTTGCATAAGAAAGGATGGCAGAGTGGAGGCGTGCAATGTCGCCCATCAGATAATAGAATCCGTTTCCTGCAACTTCTCTTGCTGCATCCAGATCGATTCCGTCGAAGGACTCCATAATGTCGGTGTGATACGGGATTTCAAAATCCGGTACAACCGGCTCGCCGAAGCGCTCTGCTTCTACGTTCTCGCTGTCATCTTTTCCGATCGGTACGGAAGGATCGATGATGTTCGGGATCACCATCATGATCTTCTTGATTTCCTCTTCTACTTCTTTTTCTCTTGCAGAAAGAGCCTCGATGCGGGAACCGTCAACAGCTACCTGTTTCTTTACTTCCTCAGCCTCTTCTCTCTTGCCCTGGCCCATCAGTGCGCCGATCTGTTTGGAGATTTTGTTTCTTTTTGCACGAAGTGCTTCTACTTCCTGTTTGATGTCACGGTTTTCTTTGTCCAGCTCGATGACTTTATCAACCAGCTCCAGTTTCTGATCCTGGAATTTATTTCGGATATTCTGTTTTACAACTTCCGGGTTTTCTCTTAAAAACTTAATGTCTAACATAATTTCCTCCTAGTAGATCTTATCCCCTCATTTTGGCGGGATTCTTTTTGTTCTTTCCAGCCCGGAACCACTGCCGTTTTTCCAGCATTTATGCGGGTTTGGCGCGTTCCAGTACCATCATATAACAGTATATGCATTTTTTCAAGCGTTCTTTCATGCTGTTTTTCTGCGGTCCGCTTTTACATCAGATCGATCGAATTCATCGTAATTGCCTGGCGCAGCGCGTCGATTTCCTCGGTGCTCAGCATGATATAGGACTCGCCTTTTACGATCTCTTTCAGATATAAAAAGCAGTTGTCACGGCTGTGGATTGCATTCAGGATAAAACCTGTGTTTTCTTTGTCGAGCATTGCCAGCGCAAAACTCATCTTTCCGCCCACATCGTCAAACGCATCATATTTTACGATTCCGTATTTGTTCAGCGTCATGCCCTGGATCTTTTTCAGATCCGCAAGATTTTTTTTCGTCAGCTCATTCTGCTTGTTCAGTTTGTCAATTTCCTTGAACCGCTGATGAAACAGCTTTTCGAGTGACTGGGCGTCTTTTCCCTTCATAAAGCTTCTGTACTTCTGGTTCAGTCTGCTCAGACGCAGCGACATGCTGACCGTCATAATCATCATCACGATAATCAGTACAATCAGAAGAAGTACAACAACGCCAAGGTCAATTCCTACCTTACTAAATAAATCGCTCATTATTCTACCTCTTACTGTATTGATTCAAACAGATCCATGATTCTCTCGAGCTCTTCCTGGGAATAATACTCGATCTCGATCTTTCCTTTGTGCTTTGCCCCGCGGTGAATGGAAACCTTCGTACCAATGATGCTCTTGATTTTCTCTTCCAGACCTTCGTAGATGGCTTCCTCTTCCAGATTGACTTTCTTTTCTTTCTTCACCTTCGGATTCAGGATCTCTTTGACCAGGCGCTCGGTCTCACGGACACTGAGCTTTTCATCGAAGATTTTCATTGCCGTATTGTACTGGAGCTCTTTATTCTCCAGCGCCAGCAGCGTACGCACATGACCGGTTGTCAGCATTTCATCGACAACCATCTGCTGTACCCTGTCATCCAGTTTCAGGAGACGCATCGAGTTTGTAACCGCCGTTCTGCTCTTGGAAACGCGCTCTGCGATTTCATCCTGGCGGAGATGGAACTCTTCCATCAGGCGTTTGTATGCGTGTGCCTCCTCAATCGGGTTCAGAGATTCTCTCTGAATATTTTCAATCAGGGAAATCTCGACAACTTCCTGCTCGGTAAAATCTTTAATGATGACCGGTACTTCTTTGATTCCGGCAAGCTTTGCAGCCTCCATCTCCGTTCCCCTGCGATGATCTCATAATAATCATCTTTTTTCTGCACCAGAATCGGCTGCAGAACTCCGAACTGTTTGATGGATTCCGAAAGTTCGATCAGGCCGTCCTCGTCAAAGGATTTTCGCGGCTGTTCGCGGTTCGGTTCAATTTCGGAGATTTTCAGTTTCATCTCGACTGGTTTTTCGACAACTTTTTCAACAACCTTCTCGACTACTTTGACCTCCGGTTTTGCCGGTTTCTCTTTTGCTTCTGCTTTGGCCGAATGTCCCGGTGAAATCAGGGAATCCAGGCCCTTGCCTAATCCTCCTCTTCTCGCTGCCATTACTCTTCATCCCCCCTGTGAATCACTTCGTCTGCCAGGAGACGGTAGCTCTCTGCACCGGTGGACCGCTTGTCGTAATAGTTGATCGGCATACCGTAGCTCGGTGCCTCCGCAAGGCGGACATTTCTCGGAATAATGGTTTTGTAGATATTCTGATCCAGGCTGTCTTTTACGTTTTCTACTACCTGCAGAGAAAGATTCGTTCTCGCATCGTACATGGTAAAGACAACGCCTTCCATCTCCAGTTCTGGATTCAGACGCTCCTGCACCAGCTCAATCGTGTGCATAAGCTGGGATAAGCCCTCCAGTGCGTAATATTCACACTGAATCGGCACCAGAACGGTGTCCGCGGTGGTCATCGCGTTGATTGTCAGCATATTTAAGGATGGCGGACAGTCAATAATAATGAAGTCGTACTGATCGCGAACCTGATCAATTGCGTTTTTCAGGATGAATTCTTTGTCTTCCACCCCGATCAGCTCGATCTCCGCTCCGGCCAGATTGACATTGGAAGGGATAAGGGAAAGATTGTCAAAATTCAGAGGAATGATGCAGTCCTCCAGTTTTGACTCTCCAAGAAGCAGTTCATAGATGGTATTTTCCACTTCATTTTTCTCTACTCCCATTCCGCTGGTGGTATTTCCCTGCGGGTCCATATCAATGGTCAGAACTTTTTGTCCCATTTCTCCTAAACAGGAAGAAAGGTTAATTGCGGTGGTAGATTTACCTACGCCGCCTTTCTGGTTTGCAATTGCAATTGTTCTTCCCAAAATATGTATTGCCTCCTTTCATCTTTTTGTTTTCCATTTGCAGTTTTTCCTTTTTACAGGAAATGACCTGCCGGCACTTCTTTCAAAAAACTGATTCATGCGGCAGGTGTTTTGGCATATAGATAGGAAAAATCTCCTTTTCTATGCCAGTCTATCTGAGGAATTCTTCAGATTCTATCTCAAAATTGCCCCAATTTGGGACAAAGATATTTTATCATACTACGCCGGATTTTACTACTGGAAATGTTTCACGTGAAACATTTTCTGCATTTTTGCATGATTAGGCGGTGTGAAACATAAGAAAATTGGAGATTTTTGGCGATGTTTCACGTGAAACATTTTGAAAAGCACTGTTTTACAATAATTTTTCTCGGTTTTTACGCTGTTTAAAGGCTTTTTGGAATTTTTTCAGCGATGATTTTGCATTTTTTGATGGTTTCCAAGTAATTCTGCAATGTCAGAACATTTTTTTCTGTTTCACACAGTTTTTATAAAATGTTTCACGTGAAACATTTTAATTTTTGACGTTTTTGAGGTATAAATATACTGGAAACGTTATTTTAATCGTGTGATGCTCTTTTTCAAGGAAATCTCAGGTGATTAGGAAGAAAAAATCAACTTATCAGGATATTATTGATACATAGATCAGAAATCAAAACTGTTTATGGTTGTTCGGTGATCGTAAATGTCTCTTTTGTATATAAAATGTATTTTTATTCACTAGGGCTCTGTTTTTTCATCGTTCTTCCTCGCTTTTTTCAAATTTTCAGCATTTTTCTCTTTATTTTCATCAGTAAGAGGCATAATCCGTGAGACATCCTCTTTTTCATTTTTTCTCCAGTTTTTCTCTTTTCGGGCGGTTTTTCTTTGATTTTTTTATTTTACAGGCCAGGCTGCACATTTTCTGTTTTTTATCGATTTATTTGATTTCACTATAATTTTTCTGTTTTTATGGTTTTAATATTTTTCTCTCGCTGCCACGTCTTTTATCCTCTTTTCCATCTTTCTGGCTTACCTTTCTCTTTTTTTGTAAACAATCTCACTTTTTCTCTTTTATCAACATTTTTATTCCTTCTCTCCGTTTTTATTCTTTTCGCCCATGTCTATACTACATTTTCCCCTTTTCAGTCGTTTTTTGCCTTTTCTCAACTCATTTTTATCTTTTTTGCTTTTTCCGCCTCTTCCATCGTTTTACACCCTCTTTTTGCCATTTTTTTAGATCGTCCTTCATTTTTTCGTTTCTACTTATGTCACTTTCCCTGTCTCATTTTTCACGTTTCACGTCTCTCAAAATGTTTCACGTGAAACATCGTTTTTACGATTTTCGGTCTTCGGCGATCAGTGAGAAGCGATTTGCTTTCCGGCTTTCCGAAAATCACTCTCATTTTTCACCTCTCTTATTTTTAAAATAATCGTATTTTCTATTCTATTTTTGATTTTCTCCGTCTTTTCTACATTTTTCCTGCATTTTCGCGTGTTTCACGTAGTTTTTCGTCTCTGTTTTCTCTCTTTTATTAAATTATTTAATTATATTTTTATATTTTCGTATGAATTGAACTTTTACATTCGTTTTTTCGGATTTTCCAAACCATTTACTAAACGCATTTTGGGACCATTTTTTCATGGATTTTTACCAATCTGGAAGGATTTTATCCCATAGTGCCGTTTTCATGCTTTTATGTGTATTATTGCATCATTTTTTCTCTGTTTTTTTTGCAGTTATGTAAACCATTTAAATATGCCATTCGCCAGTAGTTGACATAACGTAGTTCTCCTGGAATTGTCTACGCTTTTTGTTAAATTGCGCCTTGTTTTCGTCTCTTTTTCTCATTTTTCCCTTAATTTTTGCATTGTATCTTTCCCTTTTTTCGCTTATAATAAGCTCAACACAACGTTTCGAACCGATTCCTCCCCTCCGGGAGACCCCTGAAAGGAGTTTTATCATATGAAACACAGCAAAAAACTGGTCACCTTGAGTGTCCTCACCACGATGTCCGGCGCAGCGATTTACTTTCTGAATAAAACGCTCGATACCGCCGCCGTACGGAAAAACCTGCTCGCATCGGCTGAAAAAGAGAGCTTTTCCTGGCAGTTCGGCGATATTTTTTACACAAAAAAAGGCACCGGAACCCCGATGCTCTTACTTCATGACTTACATTGTGCCTCCAGCGGCCGCGAATGGCAGTATATTGAGGATGCTCTCGCTCAGGATCACACCGTCTACACACTCGATCTCCTCGGCTGCGGCCGTTCCGACAAGCCGGCGATCACGTACACGAACTTTTTATACGTACAGCTCATCGTCACCTTCATCAAACAGGTCATCGGATGTCCAACCGACGTAATTGCATCCGGTTTATCCGGCTCTTTCGTCGTAACCGCCTGCAATACAGCCCCGAAATGCTTCGGCCGAATCATGATGATCAACCCGACCGACCTTGCCAAGCTCAACAAAATCCCGGATAAACGCAGCCGCTTCCTGAAACGCATGATCGAGCTCCCGCTCGTCGGCACGCTGCTGTACCACACGCTCACCGGCCGCTCCAACATCGAGCTTTTATTCACTGAGAGCTATTATCACAACCCATTCCACCGCTCACCGGAGGACGTAGACGCCTTCTACGAGTCCGCACACCTCCAGAACAGCGCCGGAAAGTACCTTCTCGCAAGCCTCGTGGGCAATTACGTGAACCTCAACATCGGCCACGCCTTAAAACACATCGACAACAGCATGTTCCTCATCGGCGGTGAGGAGGAACCGGGCATCGCAGAAACCTTTGCGCTGTACACGGCACTCAACACTTCCATCGAAACCCAGATCCTGCCAAAAACAAAGCACATGCCGCAGATGGAGGCCCCACAGGCCCTCTTAGAGCAGATCCAGATCTTTTTCGCCCCGGTACAATAACACCCCTTCTGCTCCCGGCCTCGAGCGAAAAAAATGAGACAAAAAAAGCGGAGAATTTACTGATATTTCCATGTCAGTAAATCCTCCGTTTTTCCATTTTTAACCCGGCTCACAGTCCATTTCCAACGCATCTTCCTCTGCGCCCGGATAATCCGTTGGCGGCGCTGTATACGTTTCCATTCCCTCTTTTATTTCATCCATCGTATAAATATTAATTCTCTCCTCCGGCGCTGCATCCGGGTCAAATTCCACCGTTTCTCCCAGTGCAAGCATCATTGGCTCATCCGCATTTCTTTTCTCATCTGCAATCTCATACGCGTTTACATATTCACCCAACGCAGTCTCTACATACTGTCCAAACCCGTCGCAAAGCCGGTAATAAAGCTCCTTTTCCGCATCTTTCTCCAGAAAATACAAGGATTTCTGCCCGATCACCGGATCAAGGTCGCAGAAGCTGATCTGTATATAGTTCTCCCGCCGTTCCTCCTCCGAATACTCCGCTTTCAGCTCCTCTGCGTTCCAGTACGTAATTCCCGCATCCTCCATGGACTGCAGATACTCTTCCACCGTAACTGCTCCGCCCGGCTTTCGAACCGTAATATGTTCTCCGGCTTCCATATCACCTTTCAAAACGTCATCCACCCGCAGTGAAATATCGGTTGCAATCTCAATTCCCCCGGCAAAACAGCTATAATCCTCTACCGTTCCTAGAACAATGAGATCGCTTCCCTCTTTCTGCTCATAAAAGCTATTATAAAACCGATCCCACTCCTTCAACCCTCCGTACTGCATATTTACCTTTGCCGGATCCAGATTTTCAAACCGCATTTTCTCCTCTGTTTCCGCCGTTTCTGCATTACCGCAGCCCACCAGCAGAATACACAATACTGTCAAACAAACCTTTTTCATCCTTTCACCCCCCCCATCCACCGTCTTTGTTATACTCCCATTATACTTCTTCCGCTTTCATTTTCCCATAAAAAAGCGGAAGACTTACTGATTTTTTCACTCTCAGTAAATCCTCCGTTTTCAATTTTAACCAGATTTTAATGACTCTTTATTCCGCTGATTCTGACGTGCTGTCTGAAGAACTGTCATCTTCCGTCTTTGCCGCAAGCAGTTTCCCGTAATTTTCCAGCATGGTCTTCACGTTATTTTTATTCACAAGAGACGGCACTCCGTCCTCATCTACCGTGTAATAGAAGCTCGAATCATACGGGCTGTAAGCAAATGTCAGGTCGCCGTCTGTCATATGGAAGACTGCGGTAAACTCGGCATCCTTGGCCTGCACGAGGCTTTCATCCTTCGTCTGCGCCTTCAGGCCAATGAGCGAAGAATAGAACGTGGTAAACGTTGATTTATCAATCGTTTCATCGCCGCAGATGTAACTGATTTCCTGTGTTGTGGAATCGCTGTCGTCATCCTTTTTCTCTTCCACATGGCGTACATACGTCTTCGTCTCGCCGTTATACGTAATATCAAGGCTCGTCAGATCCGATACATTTTCCATGCCGATATACATGTTCCAGAAATCAGATGCCTTCTTTCCGGTGAAGGTTTCAACATTCGAAGCCGTCATCAGATGAACTTCATTCGAGCCGTCCAGCTTCACGTAATAAGAACCGCCGTCCTCATTTGCATTGCCGACATACAATACCAGATCTTTCTCCACCGTAACGGTTGTCGTTTCGGAAGAAGAGCTCGTTGCAGTGCTGTCGCTTGATGCAGAATCTGTTGTGGAATCCGAAGAAGTATCTGCCGTTGTTGTATCGTCAGCCTCAACCTCCTGCTCTTCCGTGTAATGCACGCGGATCGTCGTCTTTGGCTGATCCAGTCCGTACTGGGAAAGATCCGATGCGTTGTACGTAACAAGATCTCCAAAGCTAAGAGATGCCACTGCACTTGTCATGGTGCCGATCGAATCCGCATCACCGCCATGTGCCGCTCCATCTGCGTCCACAACCTGCCATTCATCCGTCTGAAGTGCCGAATCAGCAGCGCTTACTTCTTTTGTCAGCGTATATCCGTTCTCACCCTCCACCTGCAGCTTTGTAATGTTTTCCGCCGTCACAGATGGCATGGATTCCGTTGTCGCCCACTCCATCATATCGGACGGGAACATCGTTCCAAGCGATGTGCTTACCAGATAAACCTTACTCGTATCATCGTTCAGATAAATATAGTATCTGCTCGAGCTGTTCTTATCTCCGACATGAATCGTCGTTTTCTCGTCTCCCGCAGTCACTATAACCTCCTGAGACGGCGTCTCGAGCCCGAAATCGGCCATAGAATCGATTTCATCGCCTTCAATGACTCTTTCTGCTGTCATGCTGCTAAGAGAGCTTAAAACGCTCGTTATCTTGCCCTCATCCAGTGGGAATCCATCCTCCTGGTCGTATGTCCAGATATCGGTATCATCGTCTCCTGCTGTTTTCGTAAAAGACACCGTCTCTCCGTTGATCCGGAACGAAAGCGCTGTTACATCATCTTTTGAAAAATCAACCACTTTTTCGGCGTCTGCACCAGAATCCGAACTGCTGCTGTCCGCATCGGCGGTGCTGTTTTTCTTCGTCAGCACCACCAATACGGCAAGAAGCAGTACCAAAAGGATCAGGCAGGCCGCCATCTTTCCTTTTTTCTTCATCACTGTTTTCTCCTCTTCATCCAGATCATCACGCCAATCACAACAAGTACCAGCGGAATTCCCGCAATGGTAATAATAGACCAGGTGTTAACTGCTCCCTGTGTAAATACCAGGTTTGTATAGCTTGTGCTCTTGCTTGGAATAACAACGGTCTGCTCCACATCACACATGGAGGTCAGTGCAGTCGCTGCCAGCTTTGAGTTCGCACCGCTGATTGCCTGGTCAATCTGGCTGCTCAGCATCGATGCACTCGAGAAATAAATGATCTGTGTCTCTTTATCATCTACGGTCTCTGTGATGGAAACGCCAAGGTCAAATGCGCCCGTCTCACTGTCCGCGCTCTTCGACCAGGTGCTGTTCTCCGGATCATTTTCAATATAAGCGTCCTCGGTGGTCGTCAGAAGGCTCTTGATCGTAATGGTATCACGATAAGAATCGAGCTTCTGAATTGCCTGTGCAACCGGCATCAGAATGTAATTACTCTTTACTTCGGTTGTAATGTCATCACTCTGAATGTTCGGCAGCAGATAATACGGCATCTGCGGATAATAATGCTGGGAATCGGTCTCCACAACAATTCCGCTGGAGCGTTTCACACCGTAATTTTCCAGTATGGAATCCAGATTCGGCATATCCGTTCCGGTATAGCTGGTGAACATCAGAAGCTTTCCGCCGTTTTCCAGGTAGGTAATGACTTTATTTGCCTCATCCTCTGAAAAATCGGTGGTCGGGGACATGATTACAAGCTCCTCGGCATCCTCCGGGATATCGTCTGTCATCAGGGCAAGATCACTGATTTCCACATTGTTTTTGTTAATGGCATCGCTGAAGTTCGTAGAGAGATCACTCTCGGAAGCCTCGCCGTGGCCGGTTACCCAGTAAACCTTCGGGTTGTTTTCACTCGTCACATACGTGATGGCGCTGGTAATCTGACCCTCGCCGTCAAAGCCGGTCGTCTGTGTCTGATAGGTCTGATAGTTTGTGGAAGTCTCCCACATATCACTGTTGCTGACCACCTTGCTCTTATCGCCGCATACGACAATCACACTGTTTGCAGCTACCGTCTGATCGGTATACTGGCTCGTAAATTTCGGATACAGATCCGGGTCTTTTGTCTCTACTTTGATATGGTCAGAAAGCTCATCGTAGTGCTCCAGCAGCTTCTCGGTGGTGTCATCCTCACTGCCCTTCTGCACAATATAATACAGGGTAACGTCTTGATCGAGATCCTTTAATGCCGTTTTCGTCTCATCTGTAATGGAGTACATTTTCTGCGTACTCAGGTCAATCTGTGTTTTGCTGGTCGGAATCTGCGCCACAATCAGGTTAATAACCACAATCACAGCCAGAACAATCACCGTCATAATCGAAGAATAAGAGCCCTGTTTCAGATGCTTTTTCTGCTCCTCGCCGGTAAACACTTCCTTCAGATGTTCTTTGGAGAACGTCTTTTTCAGCTTTTCTTTAATATTAAAATTCATTTTATGCTGTTTCTTTTCTTTCTTTTCGCTGCTCATCGTCTCCACCTCCTAATTCCAGCGTTTCTTCTGCAGGGACTGCATTGCAAGGAAAGTGCAGATTGCAATGACGGACAGGTAGTAAACAACACCGCCAATGTCCAGAATACCGTTCACAAAGTTATCCATATGGCCTGCCATGTTGAATACACCGAGCAGATCCTGGATTTTGCCCTCGAGAAGGGTGGATTTTGTAAAGTAAACTGCCGTCAGCGCGCCTTCGCCGATCACGGCAATCACACCTGTAATGATCGGGTTTTTAATCATACTGCCGATCCAGAGGCATACCAGTGCAATGATGATAAAGAAAGCAAAGAAAGAGCTTCCGGCTCCTTCCGGGAAGAAGTTTGCGATACCGCTCTCCACGTAGCACAGGAACAGGATCACAAAGCCGACAACGGCTGCGATGACCTGGCTCTCGGTGATGGAGGAAACGAACACACCGACCGAAATATAGGCTGCTCCCAGCAGGAAATAGCCAAGGATCGAAGTGTAGGATACAGCGTAGGAAACTGTTCCGTGGGTTCCAAGAAGCAGCGGATACAGGCACATAATCAGCACTGGAATCACATAAATGGTGAGAAGTGCCAGATATTTTCCAAGGATAATATCGGAAATTTTTACCGGTGCGGTAAGGAGCAGCTGATCCGTCTTATTTTTCTGCTCCTCCGACAGGACACGCATTGTCAGAACCGGTACTGCGATCAGCAGAATAAATGCGGAATTCTGCAGCGCGTATCCGATCTCCGGGTAACCCTGCTGCAGGTTGATGGCCGTAAAATACAGGCCGAACAGCGCCAGAGTAAACGCCATAAACAGATATCCGATCATGCTTGTCAGATAGCTTTTTAACTCTTTTTTATAAATCGCCGTCATTGTGCGTCTCCCTCCTCCTGTTTTGTTTCAGCGGCTGATTCCGCTGCATCTGTGCTTTTTTCTTCAGACGTTTCCCCGACAGCCGTTTTGTCTGCTTCTGGTTCACATTCTTTTTCACATTCTTTTTGTTTCAGCTGTTCTTTCTCTGCTTTTTTCAGCTTTCTTGCAGCCTTTCCGGAATCATCGGTCAGCTCCAGGAAGACGTCTTCCAGAGACATCGAGGAGGAAGTCAGCTCGAGGATCGGACAGTTGGCCTTTGCCAGTGCATAGAACAGCTCCTCGCGGATATCCCTATCCTTTTCCGTGGTAATTTTTACCTTAATCTGCTCCTCATTCGGCGTATTTTCATATTGGATCTCTTTTGCATCGAGCGCATTAAGCGCCGGAACCAGCTGCTTCCTCGTTCCGTGAACGGTACATGTAACCGTGTTTGATCCAAGCATCAGTTTACTTAAGTTTTCCGGGGTGTCGCTCGCAACAAGCTGTCCCTTTGCAATAATCATGACGTAATCGCAGACAGCGCTGACCTCGGAGAGGATGTGGGAACTTAAGATAACGGTATGTTTTTTACCCAGTGATTTGATCAGGTCGCGGATCTCAATGATCTGCTTGGGATCCAGGCCTACCGTCGGCTCATCGAGGATGATGATCGGCGGATAACCGAGCACTGCCTGTGCCAGTCCGACCCTCTGTCGGTATCCTTTCGACAGGTTCTTGATCAGACGGTTCTGCATATCGGTGATCTTCACCAGATTCATGACCTCAAGAATCTGTTTCTTTCTCTGATCCTTTGGAATTTTCTTTAATTCCGCCACGAATTTCAGATATTCCAGAACGGTCATGTCCGTGTAGACCGGCGGCAGCTCCGGCAGATAGCCGATGCATTTCTTTGCCTCCTCCGGCTCCTCCAGGATATTGTGGCCGTTGATCAGCACTTCGCCCTCCGTAGATGCCAGATAGCCGGTGATGATGTTCATGGTCGTTGATTTTCCGGCACCGTTTGGGCCAAGGAAACCATAGATTTGGCCTTCTTCTACGGTAAAACTCAGGTTTTTGACAGCTACGTGGTCGCCATAGCGTTTCACCAGGTTTTTAACCTCTATCAATGTTCCTTCCTCCTTGTTTCTTAAAGCAGTCCCAGCCCGCCCTTGGGGGTGAAAGAGCCGGAGATGCTCTCATTTTCTAAAGACACTTTATCTTATTCTGAAAATGTGATAATTTGCTGGAAAATTTGTGAAAAAACAGTGAAGCCATGGAGCAGTTTGTTTGTTTTTCGACGAAAAATCAATTTCTTTTACCATAAGAATCATGTATACTATAACGTATCCGCGGACGGACGCTTTTCCATTTTTGTTCCTCCGCGAAACATTACGCCGGACTTTTTCCCGTCCGGGACTGGAGATTTTAGGAGACTCTATGAATAAAAAAGACTACTACTGGGCCAAGTATATGCTGATTTTCGGCTTTTTCTGCATCTCTTTTGGCACCTCGATTTTCCTGAAAACCGAACACGCCCCCGATGAGGCGATGCGGATGCTGATTCCGGAATACATCGTCTCACACCACACACTGCCGAACGGCATGGAAGAATCGGTGCGCCATCCGCTGTGGGGATTCTCCTATGCGCTGTATCCGTATCTGACCGCGATCATCAGCTCCGTGTTTATGGCCATTACATCGCTGTTTACGAAAAGTGCAGCGGCTCTTTTAACTGCCGCCCGCCTCACCAGCGTCCTTTCCGGCACCGGCACACTGATCGTTGTGTTTCTGATCGGCGAAGAGCTCTTTGAACGCCGCGAATCCGCACTGCTCGGCGGTATTTTCGTCGGTTTTCTGCCGCAGTTTGTGTTCCTCTCCTGCTATGTGAACAACGACTCGTTCGCCGTTTTCACGGTCGCACTGATCATCTATTTCTGGATTCGCGGCATGAAAAGCGCATTCTGCAAAAAAGACTGTATCGGCCTTGGAGCAGGCTGCGGACTCTGCGCGCTGTCGTACTACAACGCCTACGCGTATCTGCTCTGCAGCATTCTTCTATTCTTCGCGCTGATGATACATTTCAGGAAACCAGCAAAGGAGATCTTCGCCAAAGCTCTTCTGGTCTTTGCCATCGCCTTCCTGATCGGCGGCTGGTTCTTCATCCGCAATGCCGTCATCCACGACGGAGACCTGCTCGGCATGCGCACCACAAATGAATCCGCATCGCTGTATGCCACTGAGGAGTACAAACCGAAAAACCGCCAGACACCGGCATCCGAAGGCTGGAGCTTTAAGCAGACGTATTTACAGACCCCGGAGGGACGCACCTCCAACTGGCTGTTCTCCACCGTCAGCAGCTTCATCGGCTCGTTCTCCTACATGACCGTCCATCTTCCGATGGTGCTTTACCTGCTGTACGGTGCGCTGATGGCGTTCGGATTCCTGCTGTTTCTGTTTCTTGCCATGATCCCGCACTGGCTCCGCAAAAAGCCGCAGCTTCTCCTCTTTGTGATGCTGCTCCTCGCCTGCCTGATCACGCTGTTCATGGACATGTACAACACGTATTTCAGCGACTACCAGTCGCAGGGCCGCTACCTGATGCCGGCGCTTGTCCCGCTGATGGTCTGGATCGATGACGGCTATTCTTCACTCACTGCAAAACTTCCCGCTGAGTGGAAACGCGCCTCCTGCCATCTGACACTCCTGCCGGGAGCAGTCTGGCTTGTACTGTTTCTCATCAGCTACATCGGATTTCTGATTCCGGGCTGCTGTGGATAACGAAGAAACAGGTGCTATCTCTTTTTCTCAGATAGCACCTGTTTCTTCGTTACAAGCTTTTAGTTTTTAGATATGTTTCATCCGGTCTTTCCTTTCACTTTCTTTGTTTCCTTTTAATTGCTAAAATAGCTATAACACCAATTGCCAGAATCCCAATTCCTAAAATAATTACCAACATCTTATTTTGATGTTTCACCGGCTGATCTGCAACATCAAGGACAATATTGGTTTCTCCTTGTGCATCGTCAGTTTCGATATAAGACGAATCAGCAACTGTGGAACAGTAAATCTCCAGTGTCTGGCTGATCGGAATATTTTGTTTTCGTAATTCTACACCATAACTGGATATGACCTTTATTTGCTTTTTTATACTTGATTTAATACATTCTTTTTTTGTTACACAATGCCCTACAATTTATTTTTTTCTTTTCCTCAAATATACTAATATTCCAGCAAAAACTAAAATGCTTAATATTACTAACATAATCTCTTTTCTTAGACTCTCCTCTATCAATGTATAAACGCTAAAATGTGATGTTTCAAATATAAATTCTCCATTTTTTATTTTCACATCCATTTCTGTTAAGGATCCATCCGCTTCCACCCTGTAAATTTTTGTTTTTCCAAGATAGGCAAAAAGCTTCATTTTTTCTGGAATTGGAATATATACCTGCACATTTTGTTCTGGCTGTATTTCTTCTCCGCTTTCCATAAGTGAAATATTGTATGTGTAAGATGTTCGATCTTTAATCGCATTGTAAGCCGCTAAATTTGTTTTCTTTAGTTCCTCCAATTTTTCAGAATCCAACTCCACTTTAAAAACGCTCAACGATGTTTCATCTGAAAATCCATTTTTGCTCTCCACCCTGATCTGCTGCGATGCCCGAAATCCTTTTTGATTTTGAATATAAACAGAACCCACGCCCTGCGACCTGATAAAATTCATATGCTGCAAAAATTCATTTTCAACTTTTCCCATAACAAATATTGCATCTAAAGCTTTTCCTGCCGGACCAGATACAAAATGAAATATTTTTTCGCCAATACTCACACCGAAATCTTTAGCTGTATCCTCAATGACCTCCATCAAATCAAATTCATTTAAATTTTTTATAATGGTTTCGCTAAATGAACCCAACGATTCTGTCGAAAAAAATACTTTATCTGAAACACCTTTACATAAATTTTGCGGAAGCTCGCTTCCATCTTCAATTAAAGTCACAAATGTTTTACTTTCCAGCAGTTTTTTAGTCAATGCTTTGCTAAATACTTCACTGTCCACATCAAAATTTTTGATCGTCTTTGCCAGTTTGCCAATGCCAATCAGGAGATCCGCTGAATTTATAATATTGACCACTGCCGAATCCTGTGGATCATTGCTGATTTTAATATACCCATCTTTTGGTATTTCTATCTTGACTGACGTCTTTTTTGAAAATCCACTTTTCTGTCGATAACTTCCTATTGTTCCATCTTTCAAATCAGAAATCAATCCACTTGTGTTATCCCACAATGCACCTTTCATACTCGTATTACTGGAACTCATCTTTTTAATCAAAATCACATCTTTTAAACGTCCATTTTCATCATACGTCTCTACACTTCCATATATGTAACTGCTGTTGTATACATCAAACGATACACTTGCTGTCCTATTATCTTTATTTATTTCATATGCATAATTGTCAATATATAAACCATTCATATTATAAATATTGGTAGCATATTCTTTTTCAATATATTGTACAGGCACAGCATTTACCGTATAGGAATACTCATGGTCTTTATACACTGTAACTGGAATCTCACTCATATACCCTGTATTTGTGTCTTGAAAAAACACATGTGCCGTTCCCGTCTGAATTCCTTTCCATTCTGTATAACGTCGTTTATCTGCCACACCTGTTTTTTTTAGTTCAAGAACTGATGAATCATCTACCCAAAATGTAATTCCTGAAACATCATCCATCAGTTCTCCATTGTTGAAAATTCCAGCACTTAACGTAATGATATTATCTTTACAAATACTCAGACTGGTATAATCTGAATAAACCGCTAATCCATCTTCTGGTGTGCTTTCCTCCTCATTCTTCTGCTGTTCCGTTTCCTCTGCTCCACCCTGATCGAGACTTAAAAATTTATATTTTACTGTATACTGCATATCCGCATCATATCCCTGATACTGCATAGATGCCTGAAAGTCCATAAGAATTTCATCAATCTTTCCTGTTGTTTTATCTATGGTTATTTTTGTTTCTACATCGCTGTATTTTAAATTTTCTACTCCCTCTACCATCTGAGCAGCGGCTACTCCTATCTCATTCGCTTTCTCTGCCGGAATTGTAAAGGTAATCTCATTTCCAGAAATTTTACTCTTTTTCACCATATTCTGCGTTAATGAAGAGAACTGAAAATAATTTGGATTCATCTCAACATCTACCGTTTTGCTTACTGGTTCCTTATATTCATAATGAGCCGTCCCATCTCGATACGTCATATTCCATATATATTTTTGTCCAAGTACAGCCATACTGGCAGAGCCTGTCATTTGAACTGCAGAACTGTCATTCTCATCATAACCAGATACCTCTGTAACTGCATCCAATGTAACTTTCGTTTTCGTTTTTGCTTTTCCCTGGATAATTGTCATATCTGCATCCATATCCAGTTCTTCTTTCCAGTTTCCTGACACGACTGTTTTCTGCATTGCTTCCTGATATGCCAGAAAAGCATCTTTCCCTTTTCCATATACCGTAATCGGAAATACTTGAAACCCTATTATCAACGCGATCAAAATATTCCTCATTTTCTTTTCCATTTGTGCTCCTTTCAAAAAAGGACCCCGTATAAAACATACAGAGTCCTTTTTTCATCTGATTTTTCTTCTAAAACAGGTTTCCCATTGTATACAGATCTAAATACCAAGAACGATCTACTTTTATTACAGATATTTCCAGAGAATTGCTTACTTCTGTTTCATCTCCTTTCAAAGTAAACTCAACCTCTACAGTTTTAGCTGCAGATACTTTTACGTTTATATCTTCATAATTGCTTTTTAAATCATCCAGGTCATCATCTGTCACATCTTCAACATTTGTCATTTTATAAGACAGTTTCCAGTCATCTCCCAGCGATTGATCCAAGGAATCCACTTGTTTCTTGAGAGAATCATTCGCCTCATCTACCAACTCTGTTTTGCTATATCCTGTCTCCTCTAATGCTTTATCTACTACCTTTTCCGGAAGCAATTCTACAATAGATTGTGCATCTACCGCAAACTGCGACGTTACAAATGTATCTATTGTCTTTTTGTAGCTTCTTCCCCCAAGTGTATAAACAAGAAGTACGACTGCTACAATCACACACACTGCTAATACAATACCCTTTTCTCTGTTTTTTTTGCAGGTGACTTTTCATTTAGCGCTTTTCCACATTTACTGCAATATTTTGCCCCATCTGGATTTTCTGTTCCGCATTTTTTGCAAAGCATTTATTTCCCTCCACATTTTGAAATTTTTATCACGAACACTATTTTATTTGGATCCAGATTGCCACATTCTTTGCATCCCTTCCATAATTTCGTTCAGCTCTTGTTTTCGGCTCTGAACTTGGTATGCAGATACCCGCATACATAAAATAAATGGTGCATCCAGAATCAAGAAAAACAATGCCATGATTCCGATTCCATTAATGAGCATTCCTGCCGCCGCTACCAGCATCAATACTGACATTATTATTCCTACAATTTTAAATCCTTTAGCCCGTTTTTGGTATGCTTCTATCTCTGCCGTAAGTTCATCTGGATTTCTAAATTTTCTTCCACATTTTTTACAGATCCAATATGTCTTCTGTTGTAAACCACTCGCTCCGGCTAATACTCCAGCTTTCGTACCAGCAAATACAGAAACACCCATTCCGCTTGCTACAGCACCTCCTATATCCCGATCTCCTATAATATTTAAGTCTTTTTCTCCACACCGTGGACAACAAATTTTTACATATGTAGCTGTTCCCATATCCTTCCTTCTCTCTTAATTTATTTTTTTATCTATTTTTTTGCTGTTAATGGCCGAAACGATTGAATTGTAATTCCCCGATATTCCAGGATGCCTTCATCTCCTACTGCAATAAATATGGTGTCTGCATGAAAACTTCTAAGCTTTTTACGCTCTCCATTTTCAAATTCAACCACATACCATTCAATGTTTCCTTTTTGTACTGGTTTCTCAAGAATTTTTACTTTCGATTTTTCCAGTGGCTTGGAATTGTCCTTTGATTTCAAAATAAAGTATCCAATCCAGGAAGCGATTCCTATCACTAAAACAACTATAACAAACGCAAAAATATCTTTATCAGAAAAACTGCTGCCACCGATACGTATATATGTCATTTAATTTTTCTCCTTCTTTTCAAACATGAACCATAAATTATTCTTTAAATTCGCTATAGGGAATCGGATCATCATCAAGCCTGTTCGAGTAATATATCACACTTACATCTTGGGCTTTTCCTTGCAGATACAGAAAAACTGAATCTGATTTCCATACTACTGAGTTGCCGTTTGCCAAATTTCCCACATGAATTATTCCACTTGCTGCACCACTTAAGCTGATATTCTCTGTAGATGTAAAATCAAATAAACTCTCTACAGTACTGCCCTCTGGAACTTGAACCACAATGCTGCCATCTGTAACTTCTTTGGTTCCCGATGTTGACTTACCACATCCAATTAGCATCATCATGCTTAAGACCATTAAAAACAAATACATCTGTTTTTTTCGTGTCATAACACATTCCTCCTGCTTCTATATCTTTGGTTTTGGATTTCGATTTTTTCTTTTTCATCCCCCCTACCTAATCCCCCGTTTTCAGAAAGTGTACTTTTGCAGATCAGAAAACACATTCTATTTCTTTATATATTTTCACTAAAATACATTGTTTTTTTCTTCCTAATATTGTATAATACAACAAAGTAACTTGAATTTTCAGAATTTGCAAAAGTACACATTTACAAATTCTGCTCTCCTGTCATTTGCTTTTCATCTTCCATTTTTCTTATCTTCCCATAAAACGTCCCAACCGGCATGTCACATGCTTTCGCAGCTTCCTTTAACGTTATCTTTTTTTCTCTCCATTCCCTATGAACTTCATCAAAATTATCCGGTACCGACCGCGACGGTCTGCCAAATTTCACTCCTTTTGCTTTTGCAGCTGCAATTCCTTCTGCCTGCCGTTGACGAATATTTTTGCTTTCACTTTCTGCCACAAAAGACAACACCTGTAAAACAATATCGCTCAAAAAGGTTCCCATCAGATCTTTTCCCCTTCGAGTATCGAGCAATGGCATATCAAGGACAACAATATCAACACCTTTTTCTTTTGTCAGCACACGCCATTGTTCCAAAATTTCCTCATAATTTCTTCCCAGTCGATCAATACTTTTTATATACAACAAATCATCTTTCTTTAATTTTCGTATCATTTTACGATATTGCGGACGGTTAAAATCTCTGCCCGACTGCTTATCCAGATAAATATTCTTTTCCAAAACACCAATTCGTTTCAACGATAATAACTGCCGATCTTCATTTTGATCTCGGCTACTTACTCGTATGTAACCATAAATATTCATAGCGTGTTCCCTTCTTTATAAAATTTTGCATCACAGAAAATTTTACATGCTCGACGTGAATCTTGTGATCACAAAATTTCATCAACTTCTCTTTTCAAACACATTATAATAAAGCATCTCTGGGAACACATATTTTTTATATGATGGTCTATTATGTTCACTTATCTGACCATTATTCTCCCAACAAAAAAGCAAGGCAGCATGCCACAAATTTCTCTGTGGTATGCTGCCTTGCTTTTTTATTCAAAATTTTGCGCGTCTAACTCATCATTGAAGTAACGAGAATGCGACTCTCAGTTTTCAAAATATACTATTCTTTACTGAATCGGCTCCTTCGCCGGTGTTCCCGCTTTTCTCGGATACTTCTTCGGCGTTGCCTTCACCTTCTCGATGCAGACAAACGATCTCTCATCCTCGGTTCCCGTAAGCTGGAAGTAAACCGGCTCTTTTGCCTCGCCGCCGAGCACATGAATCGCTTTTTGAGCTGCGGCAAGCTCCTCATTCAATTTGCCCGATTTATACGAAACAAACCGTCCGTCCACCTTCACATACGGCAGACAGTACTCCGAAAGCGAGCTTAAATTCGCCACTGCCCGCGATACCACGAGATCAAACTGCTCCCGGTAATCCTTCTGGCGTGCGAAATCCTCAGCTCTTCCGTGAACCGCCGTGATTTTCGAAAGGCCAAGCTGTCCGATCACCTCATTCAGGAATTTCACCCTCTTATTCAGTGAATCCAGCAATACAACTTCCACATCCGGAAACGCGATTTTCAGCGGGATTCCCGGAAAACCGGCTCCCGTTCCCACATCGAGAATGCGTCCCGCCTGTGCCACATCACAGACCTTCACCAGCGACAGACTGTCGAGAAAATGCTTCGTAATCACCTGATCGAACTCCGTAATCGCCGTCAGATTCATAAACGAATTCCACTCTACAAGCAGCTCATAATACTGCAGAAACTGCGTCTTCTGCTCCTCGGAAAGTGTGATTCCAAGCTCAAAAAGGCCGCGCTCAAATCCTTCAAGATTGTATTCTTTCATGTTGTTCTCCGTTCTACTCTATTCTTCCAAGTGCCCGCTGCACTTTTTGTTCCTGTCCACGCAGTATCAAAACACTTGCTGTTTCGCTGCATAAGAATGTAATTCAGGCATGCATATCTGTCCTTTATTTATGTCCCAGATACACCAGCAGAACCGAAATATCCGCCGGGGAAACGCCCGAAATACGTGACGCCTGGCCGATGTTGATCGGACGGTACAGGTTCAGCTTCTGTTTCGCCTCGATGCGCAGGCTCTGGATCTCGTCGTAATTGATATTCTCCGGGATCTTCTTCTCTTCCATCTTCTTAAACTGCTCCACCTGCTTCATCTGGCGCCTGATATAGCCGTCGTACTTGATGTTGATGTTGACCTGCTCCTGCACATCCTCCGGCAGCTTGGGTCTTTTCGGATCTACTTCCGCCAGCATCTTATAATTCAGCTCCGGCCGGCGGATCAGCTCTGCGAGCGAACTTCCGCCGGAAAGCAGCGTTGATCCATACTCTTCCAAAAGCTCATTGATGTTCGAGCTCGTTCCCACATACGTATTCTCCACGCGCTCAATCTCTTCCTGAATCCGCTGTTCTTTTACTTTCAGTGCCTCATACTGCTCCTCGCTGATCAGACCCACGCGGTAGCCGTATTTGCGCAGACGCAGATCCGCGTTGTCCTGACGGAGCAGCAGACGGTATTCCGCGCGGCTCGTCATCATACGGTACGGCTCATGGTTCTCTTTCGTCACAAGGTCGTCGATCAGAACGCCGATATACGACTCCGAACGGTCGAGCACCAATTTCTCTTTTCCCTGTACGCGGAGCGCTGCGTTGATACCCGCGATCAGACCCTGTGCCGCAGCCTCTTCATATCCCGAACTACCGTTAAACTGGCCGCCGGAAAACAGATTTTTGATCGCCTTGAACTCGAGGGACGGCAGAAGCTGTCTCGGGTTGATGCAGTCGTACTCGATCGCATACGCATTCCGCACGATTTTTGCATGCTCCAGACCCGGCACGGTGTGATACATCGCAATCTGCACATCCTCCGGCAGCGAGCTTGACATGCCGCCGACGTACATCTCGTTCGTGTATCGTCCCTCCGGCTCCAGGAACACCTGATGGCGGTTTTTATCGGCAAATTTTACAACTTTATCTTCAATGGATGGACAGTACCGCGGGCCTGTTCCCTCGATCATGCCGGAATACAGCGGCGACCGGTCGAGGTTTTCGCGGATAATTTTGTGCGTTTCTTCATTCGTATACGTCAGCCAGCAGGATTCCTGATCGATCTGTACGCTCTCCGGATCGGTCGAGAATGAGAACGGCACAACGCGCTCATCGCCAAACTGCTCTTCCATTTTCGAAAAGTCAATGCTCCGCTTGTCAATACGCGCCGGTGTTCCTGTTTTAAAACGCACCATCTCCACGCCGTTCGCTTTCAGGGAATCCGTCAGATGCGTCGCCGCCTGCAGGCCGTTCGGGCCGGTATACGTGCTCACATCGCCGTAAATGCACCGTGCATTCAGATAAACGCCGGTACAGAGGACGGCAGCCTTACAGTGGTAAACCGCGCCGGAAACGGCCTTTACACCCGTCAGAACACCGTCTTCCACGATCAGCTCCGCAATCTCCATCTGGCGGATCGTCAGATGATCGGTATTTTCAAGAACCTCGCGCATCGACTGGCTGTACGCCCGCTTATCCGCCTGCGCACGCAGCGAATGCACCGCCGGTCCCTTCGATTGATTCAGCATTTTCGACTGAATAAACGTTTTGTCAATATTTTTACCCATCTCGCCGCCGAGCGCATCGATCTCTTTTACGAGGTGTCCCTTCGACGTGCCTCCGATGTTCGGGTTGCACGGCATCATGGCGATGCTGTCGACACTTACCGTAAATACAACCGTTTCCAGCCCCATCCGCGCTGCCGCAAGTGCTGCCTCGCATCCCGCATGGCCTGCGCCGATGACGGCAATATCAATTGTTTCTTCTAAAACTGCCATTTTTCTTTTATCCTCTTTCTCTATCTACAGCTTTGGATTCTGTCTTAAGCTTTTTCTACTCTGTCAAAATCCGGCTGTCGTTCCTTGTAACTCTATTCCGGCAGATCTTCGTAATCTGTATTTGCTGCCTTTATTTACCTGTACAGAACTTGCTGAAAATCTCATTCACAAGGTCCTCTCCCACCGCTTCACCGATGATCGAACCCAGCTCCTCATACGCATTCATAAGATCAATGGAAAAGAAATCCTCCGGCATACCCATTTCGATACTTTCTGCCGTCAGTTCCAGACTCTTTTTTGCTGCAAAGAGTGCCTGCTTGTGGCGCGCATTCGTAATGTAAACCTCATCGTTGAACGAAATTTCGCCCTGGAAAAACATCTTTTTCATCTGCTCCTCCAGCTCTTCCATTCCTGTCTCTTCCCGCGCGGAAATGCTGATGACCGGAGCGCCTGTTTTCTGCTCCATCTCCTCTTTTTCGATCACAGCAGTCAGATCCGACTTATTCAACAGCACAATCGCCTTGCGCCCTTTCAGGATTTCCATGATTTTTGCATCATTCTCATCAAGCGGCACGGATGCATCCACCACGTAGAGAATCAGATCCGCGTCCTTTGCATGCTCCAAAGCACGGTCCACACCGATTTTCTCGACCATATCCGCCGTTTTTCGGATCCCCGCCGTATCCAGAATCCGAAGGGAAATGCCCTTTAAAACCAGATTTTCCTCGAGCACATCGCGTGTCGTTCCGGCGATATCCGTCACAATCGCTTTTTCCTCGCCTGCCAGCAGATTTAAAAGCGATGATTTCCGGCATTCGGCTTTCCAAGGATCACCGTCTTGATGCCCTCCTGGATCATCTTGCCCTCATCCGCAGATGCAAGCAGCTTTTCCACCTGCTTTTTCTGCTCCGCAACAACCTGGGCCAGCCGCTTTGGATACCCGTCCAGGCTGATGTGCTCCGGGTCGTCGAGCGCTGACTCGATAAATGCGATCTCGTAAATCAGCTTCTCGCGGATTGCCCGGATCGCCTTTTTCACCGTTCCGCGAAGCTGGCTCTCGGAGCTTTTTAAGGCATAGGCACTTTTCGCCGAAATGACATCCATGACCGCCTCGGCCTGCGTCAGATCCATCCTTCCGTTCAGAAACGCCCGTTTCGTAAACTCGCCCGGATCTGCTGCCCGCGCACCGGCATTTAAGACTGCCTCGAGCACTTTTTTCACCGCCAGCACCCCGCCGTGACAGTCGATCTCGACGGTATTCTCGCCCGTATATGTTTTCGGCCCTTTCATCACCATGACAAGGACCTCATCAATCACTTCCTCCCCTTCGGTAATCCAGCCATAATGAATCGTATGGGATTTGACCGCGGAAAGCTTTTTTCCTTCTTTTTTTGCACGGAATACGCGGTCTGCCACTTCGAACGCATCGTTTCCGCTGATTCTTACAATACCAATTCCCGCCGGCGCCATCGCTGTGGACACTGCGGCAATTGTATCATCCAAATGAAATCCTGCCATTGTTTCCAGTCCTTTCTAAAACCTCTCTTTTTGGGGATCCCAGTATTCAGATCCACATCTTTTCTTTCCTTTCGCATGGCTCTGAATAGTTCCATTTTATCAGAAAACCAGAAAAGACGGTACCCCGTATTTTACACAGGTACCGTCTTTTTGCATATTTTTTACGCTTTCTTATCGTTTCGGCGCTACAACAACGTGACGATATGGCTCGCTGCCCTCGCTGTAGGTCTCCACAAATTTATTTCCCTGCAATGCAGAGTGGATGATTCTTCTCTCGTAAGGATTCATCGGCTCCAAAGAAACCGGTCTTCTGGTCTTTTTCACTTTGTAAGCGATGTTTCTTGCCAGGTTTTCCAGTGTTTCTTTTCTGCGCTTGCGGTAATTTTCCGTATCAAGTTTGACACGAACGTAATCCTTCTGCTCTTTATTGACTACAAGGCTGGTCAGATACTGAAGGGAATCCAGCGTCTGTCCTCTTTTTCCGATCAGGATGCCCATATCCTCACCGGCAAAATCAACTTCAAGAGAACCATTCTCGGCATTGTACTCCATCTGGATCTCAACCGGGAGCTCCATGGCTTTGAACACGCCGCTTAAGAACTCAAGTGCCGTTGCCTTGATCTGGGCGATTTCCTCGTCTGTTCTCTGAACTACTTCACGCTCTTCTCTTGGCTCGGAGCGTCTTGCAGTTTCTGCCTGACGCGGAGCAGATTTTCTTTCCGTTTCTTTCTTTACAGCTTCTTTTTTCGGCGCTTCTTTTACCGGTGCAGGAGCTGCCTCTTTTTTCTCTGGTTTCTGGGGTGTTTCCGGTTCTTTTTCCGGTGCGGCTTTTACAGCGGCACGGATCACAGCCGGTTTACTTCCGATTCCAAAGAATCCGGAACTGCCTTCGCTGATGACCTGGATCTCCAGTTTATCGCTGGCAGCCTGAAGCTCGATGCAGGCTTTTGTAATGGCGTCGTCCACGGTTTTTGCGGATACTTCGATAAACTCCATAAAGATTTACCCCCTATTTTTTCTTTTTGCTGTTCTTTTCATCAAACTGTTTTACCATGTTTGCTTTCGCAGCGATGCTTCCGGCGCGGTATTCCTGATTGCTGTTGTAATACTCAGTCGAAGCCTTTCTTGCTGCCTCTTTTTCCTCAGCAGACGGCTCTTCGTTCTCCTGTACCTGAATATTACGCACACTCTGCGTTGCAGCCTGTGTGATTTTCTGCGGCGGAAGGCCGGCTTTTTCTCTCTTCTTTGCAGCTTTTTCCTGGTTTTTGCGGATCACCTCATCCATGTCGATCGAGGACATATGGCGGTTGATGATAACCTGCTGTACACTTCGAACGAGCGCACCGGCGATCCAGTAAATACCAATACCGATGGAGAATGATAAACACATAAATGCGGAGAAAACAGGCATTACCGTGTTCATGGTCTTCATGGAATTTTCCATGGAGTTTGCTGTCTTATTTCCGTTGTTGGAAGATGGTGCCTGCGGCATCAGCTTGTAGTTCAGCCACTGGGTAAACCATGCCAGAATCGGCACCAGAATTGCTCCTGCAATCAGAAGCGCAGATCCGTTTGCCATACCCTCGCGGATGACATCCATCGGAGACTGTGTGATATTAAATCCAAGGAACATGTTGATATGCTTGGACTCCGCGGCGGTTTTTGTAATGGTATCCGCAATACCGGAGAACTCGCTGATGTCAGCCAGCTTCGTCCACTGGGACGGTTTCAGCACATAAAACATGTCCAGAAGGTTATTTTCGGTTAATGTTTCACTTACTTTACTGTACATGGTAACACGGTTATCTGTGATAAACTGTGTCAGGATGTCAGA
The DNA here is from genome assembly GCF_003479865.1 of Blautia sp. AM47-4. Taxonomy (NCBI): domain Bacteria; kingdom Bacillati; phylum Bacillota; class Clostridia; order Lachnospirales; family Lachnospiraceae; genus Blautia; species Blautia sp. AM47-4. Next base: position 12,280 of record NZ_QUHY01000020.1, on the reverse strand, counting down.
ATATCCTGATACACCCATCATCTGTGTTGTCAGTCCCTGGAATACATTGCGGACACTTCCGATATATCCCGGAATATGATAGATAACCTGGTACAGTGCAAGCAGAATCGGCATCTGAATCAGCAGTGTACTGCAGCTTCCTGTCGGGGAGACACCGTATTTCTGATAAACTGCCATGGTTTCTTCAGATTTTTTCATCTGAGAAGCCTGGTCTTTTTTGTTCTGATATTTCTTTTCAATTCTCTGCAGATCCGGCTGCATTACGCTCATCATCTTCGACATCTTCTGCTGCTTGATCTGAAGCGGCGTCAGAACGAGATAAATGATAATCGTATACAGAATAATCGCAATACCGATATTCGGAATTCCAATTTTTTCCAGACAAAAATAAATTCCATTGATCAGCCAGCCGAGGATCTGGCATACCCACCCGATAATCGGCCACGTTGATTTACTCAGTACGATATCCAAAACGTCTTTTCCTCCTTATTTATCTACGGCACAGGGTCGTAACCTCCGTGTGAAAACGGGTTACATCTCAGTATTCTCCATAATGCCAGCAGACTTCCTTTGAAAGCACCATATTTCTGAATCGCTTCCAGCCCGTACTGCGAGCAGGTCGGCGTATAAGGGCAGTGCACCCTCTTCAGAGGAGACAGGTACTTCTGATAAAACCGGATACCTTTTATCAATACCGTCTTCATTTTTCTGTTTCCTTTAATATATGATGCAGTTTTCCCAGATGCAAAAGTGCTCCCTCTATCTCGAAATACGTACAGTTTTTTGCATTAACTCTTGCGATCACAACTACATCCATTCCACACTGAAATTCCTCTTCATGCAGACGATAACTCTCCCGGATCAGTCTCGCCAGATGGTGGCGCACAACGCTGTTTCCAACCTTTTTACTTACTGAAATTCCAATCCGGTTCCGTCCCAGCTGATTTTTCTTCACATACATGACCAGAAATCGGTTTGCAAACGATGTTCCCTGCTTATAAACCAGCTGAAAATCTCTGTTTTTTTTCAGGCTTTCCGAATATTTCATGAATCCATTCTTTCCTTCATGATTTGTCTAAATTTTCTTTTCCTTGAATAGCTTTAGATAGAAGAAAAGACCACATAAATTTTATGCGGCCTTTGGTTTTATGCTGATAATTTTTTTCTTCCTTTTAATCTTCTTGCAGCTAAAACTTTTCTTCCACCTTTTGTGCTCATTCTTGCTCTGAATCCGTGAACTTTAGCTCTGGATCTTTTTTTCGGCTGAAATGTCATTTTCATAAGATAAGGCACCTCCTTTAAATTCTAATCAATAACTGCCTGCAAGGCAGTATTTCACTACATGTATGACAGAAAACATCATTTCAATTATATTCATAAACCCCCATTTCGTCAACCCTAAAATCAATAATTTTCGCAGTTTTTTCGGGAAAAATGCCGCTCTGACGCGGTTTTCCGGTCTGCCGCTGCCCGTGCCTTCCGTGTGCTGATTTTCGGTTTATCCACAACTTATCCACACTGTCCGCCGCACGCGTACAAATATCAGTTCGATTTTTGTGCTTTCCACACGATATCTTGTAACCGTAATCAACATTATCCACAATCTGTGGATAACCTTGTGGATAACTTTCGGTTTTGCTGTGTACAACCTGTGGGCATTTCCAATTTTTCCAGTATTTACGCCATGTATAATGTGTATATAAGTTTTCCAGACTTTACACATTTCGGTTTTTCCAGCCCTCTATCCACAATTTTATCAACATAAGATTCCCTGTTATCCACAAACTATCCTCCATTTCATCAACAGGAAAATTTTTTACACATTCTGTGGATAAAAAAATAATTATCCACATTTTTGGGTTGAATAAAACGGCATTTTATTATATCATATAGAAGTAAAAATGCGACTATTCGGGGAAAATTTCGTTTTCCAGACAGAAGTTATCCCCAAAAAGCAATGATTATAGAAGCGGAGCGACAGAAAAAGCATGGAAATCGTACAAGATAAATGGAAAGAAATACTGCAGAGAGTGCGGGACGAGCACGAATTATCTGAGATCTCCTTTACTACATGGATTGAACCACTTACGATCCATTCGGTTGAGGACAATCTGATCACAATCCTGGTTCCATCCGAAAAAATGGGTCTCGATTACGTGAGCAAAAAATATACTCTTCCTATTAAAGTGGCAATCGCGGAAATCACAGGTGTCAACTATGAGATCCGCTTTATTCTTCCGGAAGAAGTGAAACAGGAAAAAGCGCCTGCTCCCGTCCAGAAAAATCTCTATGTGCCGAACCTGAATCCAAAGTATACCTTTGATACCTTCGTGGTCGGCAGCAATAACAAATTTGCCCATGCAGCTTCTCTCGCCGTGGCCGAATCCCCGGGAGAAATCTACAATCCGCTGTTTTTATACGGTGGTGTTGGACTGGGCAAAACCCATCTGATGCACTCGATCGCACATTTTATTCTTCAGAAGAACCCGTCTTCGCGGATTCTCTACGTAACGAGTGAAGAATTTACCAATGAAGTCATCGAGGCTATCCGAAACAGCAACAACACCGCAATGACCAAATTCCGTGAGAAATACCGCAATATCGACGTACTTCTCATCGATGATGTGCAGTTTATTATAGGAAAGGAATCCACGCAGGAAGAGTTTTTCCATACCTTCAATACGCTGCACGGCGCCAACAAACAGATCATCCTTTCTTCGGATCGTCCCCCGAAAGACATGGATATCCTGGAAGACCGCATCCGTTCCCGTTTCGAATGGGGACTCCTTGCCGATATCCAGAGCCCGGATTATGAGACGCGAATCGCCATTCTCCGAAAGAAACAGGAATTAGATGGCTATTCCGTCAGCGACGATGTGATCGAATACATCGCTTCCAATATTAAATCGAACATCCGTGAGTTGGAAGGCGCTCTCAACAAAATCATTGCATACGCAAACCTTGAAAAACGTGAAATCAACATTGATCTTGCAGAGCAGGTGCTGCGCGACATCATCTCCCCGAACGAGAAGAAGGTCATCACGCCGGAATTTATCATCGACACCGTTGCAGATCACTTCGATATTACGCCGTCCGACATTGTCGGCAGCAAGCGGAGCAGCAAAATCGTATTCCCGCGCCAGATCGCAATGTATCTGTGCCGCGAAATGCTCGATGCCCCGCTGACCGGAATCGGAAAAATGATGGGCGACCGCGATCATACCACTGTCATGCACGGCATTGAGAAGATCGAAAAGGAAATGAGTGCTAAAGACAGTGTCCGCAACACGGTAGACATCTTAAAGAAGAAGATCAACCCGTCGAAATAGGCGGAGCCTTTGTAACTCTGTCAAAACGGTTAAAAACGATTTACATTTATATAAGAAGAAACTCATCGGTTGACAGGCCCTTATTTATACACAAACCGATGTGGAAAGCCTGTGGATGAATTGTGGACAAATTTGGGGCCTGAAGTTATCAACATTTCATACACAGGTTCACGTTCGATTATTCACAGAGTTATACAGATCGATTTTTCCAGTATTTCCGCATTCTTGACGGGGTTTTCCACATATCCACAGCCCCTACGACTAAGACTACGGATTTTTACTATATTTTTTCTTTATAAGCAGACTCACCAAGCAGTGAGGAAAGGAGAGTTATCCACAATTATGAAATTAGTGTTTGACAAAGCAGACCTTGTAAAAAGCGTTGCCATTGCGATGAAAGCTGTTTCCGGTAAAACTACGATGCCAATTCTGCAGTGTATCCTGATTGATGCATCTTCCAGCCAGATCAAGTTTACCTCCAACGATATGGAACTCGGAATTGAGACCCTTGTCACAGGTATGATTCTGGAACGCGGTGTTGTTGCTCTGGATGCAAAGATTTTTTCTGAGATTGTAAGAAAACTTCCGGATAATCAGGTTACAATAGAGACAGATGAAAACCTGGTAACAACAATTACCTGCGAAAAAGCAAAATTCAATATTCCGGGACAGTCAGGAGAAGATTTTTCCTATCTGCCGATTCTGGAAACTTCTGACTGTGTTTCCATTTCCCAATTCACCTTAAAAGAACTGATCCGTCAGACCATTTTCTCCATTGCAGCCAATGAGAACAACAAACTGATGACCGGTGAGCTTTTTGAAATCAAAGATAACACACTTCGCGTCGTATCTCTGGACGGACACCGTATTGCGATCCGCAGAATTGAGCTGAAAGATTCGTATCCGGACCGAAAAGTCGTTGTTCCGGGAAAAACCCTGAACGAAATCAGCAAAATTCTGTCCGGCGAGATGGATGATCAGATTGATATTTACTTCTCGGAAAACCACATTATGTTCAAGTTCGATGATACAACGGTCGTTTCCAGACTGATCGACGGTGAATATTTCCGCATCGACCAGATGCTTTCGAGTGATTACGAGACAAAAGTGACGATCAACAAAAAAGAATTCTTAAGCTGTATCGACCGTGCGACACTTCTTGTCAAAGAAGGCGACAAAAAACCGATCATCATCGACATCCAGGATGGAGCGATGGAACTGCAGATCAACTCCGCGATGGGTTCCATGAAAGAAGAGATCGATATCAACAAAGAAGGCAAGGATATTATGATCGGTTTTAACCCGAAATTCCTGATCGATGCACTTCGTGTTATTGACGACGAGGAAATTTCGATTTATCTGGTCAACCCGAAGGCTCCATGTTTTATCCGGAACGAAGAAGAGAGCTATATCTATCTGATTCTGCCGGTAAACTTCAATTCCGTGAGATAAGTCACATAAGTTTGAAATCTGCCGGAACCTTTTCTGAAAGAACTTTCAGCGGTTTTACAGCCACACAGGTTGAAAACTGCGAACTTACGTGAGGAAAAGGCACGGCAGTGCAGGAGGAAAAAATGGAAATTATTACGCTGCGTGAAGATTACATCAAACTGGGCCAGGCATTAAAAGCTGCGGCTCTGGTAGAAGACGGCGTGGAAGCAAAGCTCGTCATCAAGGACGGCGAAGTGACCGTAAACGGTGAAGTAGATACCCGCCGCGGCCGCAAGCTCTATGACGGAGATATTGTCTGCTACAATGGAAATGAGATACAAATTAAAAAATAAGGCTTAAAAACTTAAGCTGATTTTTCACGGACGAGTGCTCATGTATATCAAATCTTTAGAACTGAAGAACTATCGGAATTATGAAAACTTATGCATAAATATCAGCCCCGGAACGAATATTCTCTACGGCGACAATGCCAGGGAAAGACGAATATTCTCGAGGCTTTATATCTGGCGGGTACGACGAAATCGCACCGCGGCAGCAAGGACCGCGAAATCATCCAGTTTGACCGGGAAGAAGCCCATATCCGGATGATGGTGGAACGGAACGGCAGCACGCATAAAATCGATATGCATCTGAAAAAAAATAAATCCAAGGGAATCGCCATCGATGGAGTTCCGATCCGCAAAGCGTCGGAACTTTTTGGCATTGTAAATATTGTGTTTTTCTCTCCGGAGGACCTGAATATCATCAAAAACGGTCCTGCGGAGCGCCGGCGTTTCCTCGATAGCGAAATTTGTCAATTGTCAAGACTATACATGATCGAGCTTGCCAATTATAATAAAGTGGTGGCACAGAGAAACAAGCTGCTCAAAGAGATTTCGTTTTCCGGCAGAATGGCGGATACGCTCGAGATCTGGGATGAGCAGATGGTCCGCTATGGAAAAAGCATTATTTCCGAGCGGAAAAAGTTTATCAGCCGCCTGAATGATATTTTATCCGAGATCCATCAGAATCTGACCGGAGGAAAGGAGCAGATTCTGATTACCTATGAACCGAATGTGTCCGAGGAAGCGTTTTCCGAAGAGTTAAAAGCCGGAAGAGAGCGTGATCTGCGTTTCGGACAGTCCTACACCGGGCCGCACCGGGACGATTTCTGTGTGCGGGTCAACGACATTGATATCCGTAAATACGGTTCCCAGGGGCAGCAGAGGACGGCGGCGCTTTCGCTGAAACTGGCGGAGATCCGTCTGGTCGAGGAGGAAATTCACGATACACCGGTTTTACTGCTGGATGATGTTTTGTCGGAGCTGGACGGCAGCCGGCAGAATTATCTTCTGCAGAGCATTCACAGCATACAGACACTGATTACCTGTACCGGACTGGACGAGTTTGTCGAAAATCATTTTGAGGCAAACAGCGTATTCCAGGTGGTCGAGGGATCTGTGTTTCACAAAGAAACAGGAGGAATCTAAATGAGTACAGAGAACATGGAAAAGACAGAGTATGGTGCAGACCAGATTCAGATTCTGGAGGGTCTGGAAGCCGTACGGAAGCGCCCAGGTATGTATATCGGCAGTACCTCCGCACGGGGACTTCACCATCTGGTCTATGAGATTGTCGACAACTCGGTAGACGAGGCACTGGCAGGATACTGCAAAAATATTGACGTTACGATTAACCCGGACAACTCCATCACCGTCATCGACGACGGCCGTGGTATTCCGGTCGGCATCAATCATAAGTCGGGCCTTCCGGCCGTTGAGGTTGTCTTTACGGTGCTGCACGCAGGCGGAAAGTTCGGCGGCGGAGGGTACAAGGTATCCGGCGGTCTGCACGGCGTTGGTGCATCCGTTGTAAATGCGCTGTCCAACTGGCTTGAGGTGCGCGTTTATCACGATGGAAAGGTTTACTTCCAGCGGTATGAGCGCGGAAAAACCATGAATAAGCTGGAGGTCATCGATACCTGTCCGATCGAAAAAACAGGTACCGAGGTCCGTTTCCTGCCGGATGACACGATGTTCGAGGAGACGGTTTATGATTACGACGTTTTAAAAACAAGACTCCGCGAGACCGCATTTCTGACCAAGGGACTGCGCATTGTTCTGCGCGATCTGCGCACGGATCCGGTAGTGGAAAAAGCATTCCACTACGAGGGCGGTATCAAAGAGTTTGTCAGCTACCTGAACAAGAGCAAAACGGCGCTCTACCCGGACATCATCTACTGCGAGGGAGAAAGAGACGGCGTTCTCGTTGAGGTTGCGATGCAGCACAACGATTCCTATCAGGAAAATACGTACGGTTTCGTCAACAACATTACGACGCCGGAGGGCGGTACCCATATCGTGGGCTTCCGGAATGCGCTGACGAAAACCTTTAATGAATATGCAAGAGCAAATAAACTGTTAAAAGACAGCGAACCGAACCTGACCGGAGAGGATATCCGCGAGGGTATGACGGCGATTGTCAGCATCAAAATCGAGGAGCCGCAGTTCGAGGGCCAGACAAAGCAGAAACTTGGAAACAGCGAGGCGAGAGGAGCAGTCGACAATATCGTGAGCACTCAGCTCGAGCTGTTCCTGGAGCAGAACCCGGCTGTCGCAAAAACGATCGTTGAAAAGTCCCTGCTTTCCCAGCGTGCGAGAGAGGCTGCAAGAAAAGCGCGTGACCTGACGAGAAGAAAATCCGCACTGGACGGTATGTCCCTGCCTGGAAAACTGGCAGACTGTACCGACAAGGATCCGAAAAACTGTGAGATCTTCCTGGTCGAGGGAGATTCCGCGGGCGGTTCCGCAAAATCCGCGAGAAGCCGTGCAACGCAGGCGATCCTGCCTCTGCGTGGAAAAATCCTGAATGTAGAGAAAGCACGTCTCGATAAAATTTATGCCAATGCCGAGATCAAAGCGATGATTACGGCATTCGGAACCGGAATCCACGACGATTTCGATATCACCAAACTGCGCTACGACAAGATCATCATCATGACCGATGCCGATGTCGACGGCGCGCACATCGACACACTGATGCTGACGTTCCTGTACCGCTTCATGCCGGAGCTGATCAAACAGGGCCACGTTTACCTGGCACAGCCGCCGCTGTTCAAGATTGAGAAAAACAAAAAAGTATGGTACGCATACGACGACGATCAGATGAATCAGATCCTCAATGAGATCGGACGCGGAGATAATAAGATCCAGCGTTACAAAGGACTGGGAGAGATGGATGCGGAGCAGCTCTGGGAGACCACCATGGACCCAGAACGCCGTGTTCTGCGCCGCGTTGTGTTCGATGAAGAGTATTCTTCTGAAATTGATCTTACCTTCAATACGCTCATGGGCGACAAGGTAGAACCGCGCCGTGACTTTATCGAAGAGAGAGCAAAATACGCAAACAACCTGGATATCTAAAAAGTCCTGTGAACTGAAGTGGAGGAAAAGATGGAAGATAATGTTTTTGATAAAATTCACGAGGTCGATCTGAAAGACACGATGGAGGAATCCTACATCAACTATGCGATGAGCGTAATTGCATCCCGTGCACTTCCAGACGTCCGCGATGGCTTAAAGCCGGTACAGAGACGTATTCTGTACTCCATGAGTGAACTGAACAATACGCCGGATAAGCCGCACCGTAAGTGCGCGCGTATCGTCGGTGATACGATGGGTAAATATCACCCGCACGGCGACAGCTCTATCTACGGAGCACTCGTCAACATGGCACAAGACTGGGCAACCCGTTATCCGATGGTGGACGGCCATGGAACTTCGGTTCCGTCGACGGCGACGGCGCTGCGGCTATGCGATACACCGAGGCACGTTTAAGCAAAATCTCGATGGAGATGCTGGCGGATATCAACAAAGACACCGTAGACTTCGCCCCGAACTTTGATGAAACCGAAAAAGAGCCTGTTGTTATGCCGGCCCGCTACCCGAACCTTCTGGTAAACGGTACTTCCGGTATCGCAGTCGGTATGGCAACGAACATCCCGCCGCACAATCTGCGCGAGGTGGTAAGTGCCATTGTAAAAATTATTGATAATATCATCGAGGAGGACCGTACGACAGATCTCGAGGAGATTCTCGGCATTGTAAAAGGCCCTGACTTCCCGACCGGAGCAGAAATCCTCGGCACCCGCGGCATCGACGAGGCTTACCGTACCGGCCGCGGTAAAATCCGTGTTCGTGCGGTATCAAACATCGAGACACTGCCGAACGGAAAGAGCGAGATCATCGTAACCGAGATCCCGTACATGGTAAACAAGGCGCGCCTGATCGAGAACATCGCCGCGCTGGTAAGAGATAAAAAGATCGACGGCATCACCGGCATTGCGGACCACTCCAACCGTGAGGGTATGCGCATCTGTATCGAACTGCGCCGCGACGCCAATGCAAACGTCATCTTAAACCAGCTGTACAAACATACCCAGATGCAGGATACCTTTGGTGTGATCATGCTTGCACTGGTAAACAATCAGCCGAAAGTCATGAACCTTCTGGAGATGCTGACGTATTATCTGCAGCACCAGGAAGAGGTTGTGACGAGAAGAACGAAATACGACCTGAACAAAGCGCAGGAGAGAAGCCATATTCTGGAAGGACTCTTAAAAGCGCTTGACCATATTGACGAAGTGATCCATATCATCCGTGCATCCGCGAATGCGGCAGAGGCGAAGAAGAACCTGATGGAACGCTTCGATCTGAGTGATGCCCAGGCCCAGGCAATCGTAGATATGCGTCTGCGCGCTCTGACCGGTCTGGAACGGGAGAAGCTCGAGAACGAGTACAAAGAGCTGATGGCGCGCATCGAGCAGTTAAAAGCCATCCTCGCAGACCGCAAGGTGCTTCTTGGCGTTATCCGCAGGGAGATTCTGACCGTATCCGAAAAATACGGCGATGACAGAAGAACTTCCATCGGCTTTGATGAGTACGATCTCTCCATGGAGGATCTGATTCCGCGCGAGAATACCGTCATCACCATGACGAAACTGGGCTATATCAAACGTATGACCGTTGACAACTTCCGCAGCCAGAACCGTGGCGGCAAGGGAATCAAGGGCATGCAGACCATCGAGGACGACTACATCGAGGAGCTTCTGATGACGACGACCCATCATTACCTCATGTTCTTTACGAATACGGGAAGAGTCTACCGTCTGAAAGCATACGAGATTCCGGAGGCGTCCAGAACCGCAAGAGGAACGGCGATTGTCAACCTTCTCCAGCTGCAGCCGGGAGAGAAGATTACCGCTGTTATTCCAATGCGCAAATATGAGAAGGGCCATTATCTGTTTATGGCAACGAAAAAGGGACTGGTGAAGAAGACGCCGCTCGAAGAGTACGAGAACGTCAGAAAAACGGGTCTTGCTGCCATTGCGCTCCGCGATGATGATGAACTGATTGAAGTTAAGACAACTGATAACGAGAAAGAGATTATTCTGGTAACGAAATTCGGCCAGTGTATCCGCTTCAAGGAAAACGATGTGCGTACGACAGGCCGTGTTTCCATGGGTGTACGCGGCATCAACCTTCTGGACGGCGATGAAGTAGTCGGCATGCAGATCTGCACGCAGGGAGACTATCTCCTTGTCGTATCCGAAAACGGCATGGGCAAACGGACGCCGATGGCAGAGTTTACCGTACAGCTCCGCGGCGGCAAGGGTGTCAAATGCTATAAGATTACCGAAAAGACCGGAAACCTGATCGGTTCCAAGGCAGTCAATGAGGATAATGAGATTATGATGATTACCACAGAGGGAATCATTATCCGTACACCATGCTCCGGCATTTCTGTTATGGGACGGATCACGTCCGGTGTCAAGCTGATGGATGTGGACGGTGAAATCAAGGTTGCCAGCATTGCAAAGGTAAGAGACAAAGAGGCATCCGAGGAGACTCCGGTTTCGGTGGAAGAGACCGAAAGTGCTTCTGAGGAAACGAAGGAATAATACAGCGTCGCAAAACGTGTCTGAGAGAAAAAAGCTCAGGCACGTTTTTCTCGTTTGGGGAAGGGGAGAAAAATATGAAACGAATTTTACTGATGGTGCTGCGGAATCTGCTTCTGGTTCCGTGGATGTGGTGCCGGCTCTGTTACCATGCAGCGCATCCGGACAAGTACAGTCTGGAAGAGCACTTTAAAATGCTGCGCTTTATTGTACAGCGGGCGAACAAAGGCGGAAACGTCATTGTGGAATCCTATGGAGCAGAAAATCTTCCGGAGCAGGACGGTTTTGTGATGTATCCGAATCACCAGGGACTGTACGATGTGCTGGCGATCGCAGGAGCGTGCTCGCGTACCTTTACAGTTGTTGCCAAAAAAGAGGTAGAGCATATTCCGTTTTTAAAACAGGTCTTTGCGTGCATCCACGCGCTGTTTATGGACCGGGAAAATCTGCGGCAGTCAATGCAGGTTATCAATGAGGCGGCCGATGTCGTAAAAGAAGGCAAAAACGTCATTCTGTTTCCGGAAGGAACGAGGAGCAGAAAGGGAAACCAGCTGCTGGAGTTTAAAAGCGGCAGCTTCAAGATCGCAGTAAAAGCAAAATGCCCGATCGTGCCGGTTGCGTTAAAAAACTGTTTTGTTCCGTTTGACTCCAATACCGTCCGTCCCGTAACGGTAGAAGTCCATTTTCTCGACCCGATCCCATACGAGGAATACCAGGGAATGAAGACAACAGAGATTGCCGAGATGGTAAAGAAGAGAATTGAAGCCGTCGTAACCGCGTAGCGGTTTCAGAAAAGAGCGTGATATGCGCTCTTTTCTGCTATTCTGGGGGCTGATTTGGGTTCTGTAAGGCATATTTTCTATAATAGTAAGAAAAAAACAAAAAATTCGAAAAAACGGGTTGACAAGAACGTAAGGTTTTTGTATAATAAACCATGCGTCACGAATGAGTGACTGCACATATCATTTTATATTTAGGCATTTGGAGAAGTACTCAAGTGGCTGAAGAGGCGCCCCTGCTAAGGGTGTAGGTCGGGTAACCGGCGCGAGGGTTCAAATCCCTCCTTCTCCGTTTAAAAGCCAAAAACAAAATGATATTTTTGTGGAAAAAGTTCTTGACAGACAGTTTCACATCTGATAAGATAGCAGAGTTGGTGATAGGTTTGAAAAAACTAATCCAAAAAATAAATCAAAAAAGTTCTTGACAAAAGCGAATGAGTTTGATAAAATAAACGAGTTGCTGATCGAAAGAACAGCGAAGAAGTTAAAAAAACTTCAAAAAATAAATCAAAAAAGTTCTTGACAAACGAAAAGCTCTGTGGTAAAATAAACGAGCTGATCCGAGTCGGAACAGCAAAGATCCTTGATAATTAAACAATGAAACACATCCTCGAAAGTTCTGAATAAGTAATTCAAAACGATCGAAAGATCCTTTAAAACAGTAAAAGGGATAAATTAGCTAGTATGTTGATTTTGAACTTGGAACAAACATTTTATCAGAGAGTTTGATCCTGGCTCAGGATGAACGCTGGCGGCGTGCTTAACACATGCAAGTCGAGCGAAGC